>CAIWHS010000488.1 GCA_903912515.1 uncultured Planctomycetaceae bacterium | reverse complement strand
CCAGGGAAAACCGAGGCTATGAAGGTGGGCGTGATTGGGTTTGAGCCGGCTACCGGGCAATAAACCTCTACAATAAAATTAAGGTTAGATTCTGGCCGGTTGATAAATAGAGAAACGACCAAGGTACCTCAGGAGCGGAAAATGGCTGGTGTGAATCCTTACATTCAAAAGGCAAAATTTGAACTTCCCACCCAAACTTTCACGGTGAAATTTCTTCCTGAGGGCAAGGTGTTTCAAGTGGATCCATCCAAAATTCCCTACAACCGCACAGGGTTGCCGGGCAGCATTCTGGACATCGCTGAAGGCGCAGGAATTGACATTGATCATGCTTGTGGTGGGGTCGCTGCTTGTTCCACTTGCCATGTCATTGTGAAAAAGGGCTTGAATTCCTGCAACCAAGCCAATGATGACGAACAAGACATGCTGGACGATGCCCGTGGCGTCACCCTTGAATCCCGATTGGCATGTCAATGTGTGCCTAATGGTTCAGAGGCCATTGAGGTGGAAATTCCCGCATGGAGTCGCAACTTGGTGCGAGAAGGGCACTAGAGTTTTAAGGGGTGGCGACATTAGGTTTTCACGGAATTTCTTGAAGTTGTTCAATCACAGGGTAGGGCGGTTCCACGGTGGAGTGGAACAGGTTTGGTAGGACTATGGTTTCAAGGAAGGGGCTACGATATGCCCCATAGTGTCCACCGTCGTTGCCAAGGCGTTTTTGAGTTTCGTTCCAAGGGTAGTGGCGAAGTTTATCCCGAACCAAAACTTTTTCTTCCTCAGTGACCGGTTTGGGTTCAAAACCCCAGCGGCCCGCAGCCTTGGTGCTGTTGGTGTCGTATTGGCAACCAAACATTCGGATCATCAGGCCAAGAATAACCCAGTCCTGATCACTGCACCAAACATGAACACCGTATTTGGTAGCCCGGATTGCGCCTATCAGGTCAACCTTGGAATGACACGAGGGTAGCATCACTACCACTTTTTCCAGAGTTTCGGGGGGTAGTTCGCTGGCTGCATGCAAAGCAATACCGCAGCCAGCGCTATGGCCAAGCAAAAACACCTTCCCTGTCGGGTTAGCCTGCTTCCAGGCAAGGATCTGGCTAGCCAAACGGCTGCTCATTGTATTTGCCCAGCGAAAATCGCGTTGGTCGGCTATGTATCTCCGGTATCCATGGGACCAAAGCATGGGGCGAACATCGACATCCGGGAAGTGATCCATGCAGGCCCTCAGGCAAGCATTGGAACAGGTGAAAAATTGCCCGGCCCCGTCTACGGCAAAAAGAAGGCGTGGGCCAGGTTTTGGCTCACTTGTTGACTCTTTTAGATCAGCAGGTTTATTGCTATTTGTTTTGCTATGCCCAGATGTCTGCAGAACAGTGCCCCCGTTGGGAGCACTTTCTGGAGATGCTTTGCCCTGTGAAAGGGACATCCATAAGCAGCAGAGAAGGACTGCCATACAAACCGGTACCCCAGCGCTTCATTCGTAAAGCGTGCCTAGGGTTATATCGGTTGGCAAAGGCTTGCCGCCTGCATTCGAATTTCATGGTAAATACAAGAAACGAAAATTGGCCCCCACTGTTTTTCCCAGGTATCCCAGATTAACTAGTGGCAATTCAAATGGCTCGTTAACTGTCCAAAGACCGGGCTGATTGGTCCGCCTGATCGACAAGCCAACCTAAATCAGTAATTTCAGTCTGAAATCGCTTTTGGCCAACCTCTAAAATCGCGGCATCAGGCACTATTTGAAGCGGGGTGTAACGGGGGTGGT
>CAIWHS010000487.1 GCA_903912515.1 uncultured Planctomycetaceae bacterium | reverse complement strand
GGTGGTGGCCCCCACTCCCACTCGCCCGGTTCCCGGTGCCGAGGGAGGTGTGGTCTATTCTGTAACCGCCCGCAAGGTGAGCGAAGGCACACTCATTCGCGCCGGCAACGAGGTGTGCAGGCTAGTGATTGACCGCACTCTAAAACTGCGCCTGCCTGTGCCCGAGCGATTTGGCCCCGAGGTCAAGGTGGGCCAGTCCGTTACTGTTTCCACCGCGGCATCAATCAATCCGGCCATTGGTACCATTGCCCGCATCAACCCCGCTGTTGACCCGGCTACCAGAACTATCGAGGTGGAGGTGCAGGTGCCCAATCCCAAGGGTGAACTCAAGTCGGGTGGTTTTGCCAAGGCATCCATTCTCACCCGAACCGATGCCGCAGCCGTCACTGTGCCCATTACCGCCCCTTACAGTTTTGCCGGCACTACCAGGGTTTTCATGGTGGAAAACGGCAAGGCCAAAGATGTTCCGGTCACTCTGGGGGTGCAAACCACTGAATGGGTGGAGGTGACTCAGCCTGCTTTAAGCGCTGGAGCCCTGGTAGTCACTAGCGGTCATGCCTTGCTGGCCGATGGAACACCCGTGGTGGTGCGGGAAAAATCAGCAAACGACAAGCGTTGATGCCAAGCGGGCTTGAAGCCCGCTGCCGGGATAACCCGAAAGCTGGGGGTAGAGCCTGTGACCATTTCAGAAATCTGCATCCGTCGTCCGGTTTTCACCTGGGTATTGGTCGCCATTCCCGTAGTGTTGGGAATGGTGTCCTATTTTGAACTGGGTGTCGACCTTTTTCCCAAGGTTGATTTCCCGGTCGTCTCCATCACTGCCAATCTTCCCGGTACCAGTGCCGAGGAAATGGAAGCCAATGTCACCAAGGTGATCGAAGAATCGGTCAACACCATCTCGGGTGTCGATGAGGTGCGATCCAAAACCCGCGAGGGGTTCACCTCGCTGGTGGTTCAGTTCACATTGGAAAAGAACGGCGATGTCGGCGCTCAAGAGGTGCGCGACAAAGTCTCCTCCATTTTGAAGCAGCTACCACAGGGCATGGAGCCGCCCATCATCAACAAGTTTGATCTCGATTCCGCCCCCATCATGACAATCGGCGTCTCAGGCCGTAGGCCCGTGCGTGATGTCACCGAGATCGCCCGCCTTCAGATCATCGAAAGGTTGCAGACCGTTCCTGGCGTGGGCGCAGTCTTCATGTCTGGCAACAGGAGCCGGGCCATCAATGTGATTGTCGATACCGACAAGCTTTCCTCCTACGGACTTTCGGTTGAGGATGTTCGCCTTGCGCTGGCCAACCAGAACCTCGAGGTGCCGGGCGGCATTGTCGATCAGGGGCAACGCGAGTTGGTGCTGCGCACCCTGGGAAGGGTGCAAAAATCCTCCCAGTTTGCCGACCTCATCGTGGCCCAGCGCAAGGGTTACCCAATTCGTGTGCGCGATGTCGCCAGAGTGGAGGACACTATCGAGGAGCCCAGAGGCCTCACCCGCCTCGACGGCCTGAATAGTGTCAGCCTTTTCGTGCAGAAACAGTCGGGAACGAACACCGTTGCCATCTCCGACACCGTCCAGGAAAGGCTGGCGGAGATCATCAAGGCGCTGCCGCCCGACATCAAAATTGAACTCACTCAAGACCAGTCGCGGTTCATCCGCGAGTCGATGCAGGAGCTCAAGTTTCACCTGCTTTTGGCAGGCGTTCTCGTGGCTGGCACCATCCTCCTCTTCATTCGCGATTGGCGCACCACCGTTATCGCCACCATGGCCATCCCCACCTCAATCATTCCCACATTCCTGTTTATGAGCTACATGGGGTTCACGCTGAACAACATCACCATGTTAGGCCTCATTCTCGCCATTGGCATCGTCATCGATGATGCCGTGGTGGTGCACGAAAACATTTTCCGTCACATGGAGGAATACGGCAAAGACTCCGTGACCGCCTCGCGTGACGGCACCTCTGAAATCGCCTTGGCAGTGCTGGCCACCAGCCTCTCCCTGGTGGTGATTTTTGTCCCGATCGCATTCATGGGTGGAATGGTGGGCAGGTTTTTCAGCAGCTTCGGCCTCACGGTGGCCTTTGCTGTCATGATGAGCCTGTTTGTCTCTTTCACCCTAACCCCCATGCTTTGCGCCCGCTTCCTGAAGCTGGAACCGGCCGAAGCCGGCCATGCCAAATCCAAGGACGGCTTCATCTGGCGCCTGACCGATAGTGGTTTCGGCTTTGCCCTGCGCTGGGCCATGCGCCACCGGGTCATCACCCTGGGATTGTGCCTGCTCGTTATCCTTTCCACCGGACCCATCGCCGCCAAAATGGGCTTTAACTTCGTCCCACGCGACGATCAAAGCGAGTTTCAGGTTGGTTTCATCACGCCCGAGGGTTACACACTTGATCGAACCGACCAGATCATCACCGAAATTGAGGGTCGCTTGGCGGGCCTACCGGGAGTGCGGCATCGATTCACCACAATCGGCGAAAACAACGGCAATGCCGGCAAGGGCCAGGGGGATGTCACCCGCGGATCAATATATTTCCGCATTTTAGATCTGGAAGAAAGACAATACACACAGTTCGAGGTGATGAGCCGTGCCCGGACCATCCTGCTCGATTACCCTGAACTGCGTACCACGGTTTCCGATGTCTCGGCCATGGGTGGCGGGCCCAACGGCGATACCCGCACTTTCCAAGTCAGCATCACCGGCCCGGACCTGATTCGCTTGGGAGAAATTTCAGACACCTTCAAGTCGCGCCTGCGGCAGGTTCCCGGCCTGACAGATGTCGATTCAACCATGTCGATGCGCAAACCCGAGGTTCAAGTTTCAATCGACCGCGACCGTGCCAGTGACTTGGGCATACCTATCCAGACCATCGCCAGCACCCTCAATGTGTTGGTGGGAGGCCAGATTGTTTCACGCTATAAGGAGGAGGGCGAGCAATACGATGTCTGGCTGCGGGCAGACAAGGCCTTTCGGTCCAATCCGCAAGGCCTGGCTTCTCTGACCGTGCCTTCACCGGAAGCTGGAGCTGTCCAACTGGCGGCTCTCACCCACCCGACCGAAACCCGTGGCCCCAGTCAGATCGACCGCCTCAATCGCCAGCGCACCGTCACCATTTTGGCCCATCCAGATCTGATTTCCCTCAACGACGCCATGTCACGCGCCCAGGAGATCTTCAAGGGAATCGAAATGCCACCCGGGTACGCGGTATCGTTTGGCGGCCAAGCCAAAATGCTCGGCGAAACAGGGTATTATTTCGCCGTTGCACTGGGCCTGAGTGTGCTGTTCATGTACCTGATCTTGTCAGCACAGTTCGAGAGCTGGCTACACCCCATCAGTATTTTGTCCGCCCTGCCGGTCACAATCCCCTTCGGCCTACTTTCCCTGCTGTTGTTTGGCCAGCCTATGGATCTCTACGCCATGTTCGGCCTGTTCATGCTCATTGGCATCGTGAAGAAAAACGGCATCCTCCAGGTGGACAAAACCAACGACTTGCGCAGGGCTGGCATGGCCCGCGATGCCGCCATTCTCGAGGCTAACCACACCCGCCTGAGGCCTATCCTCATGACCACATTCATGCTGGTGGCGGCAATGATTCCCCTTGCCTTGGGGGCCGGTCCTGGTGCCGGGGCGCGGGCAAGCCTGGCCAAGGTCATCATTGGCGGGCAAATGTTGAGCCTGCTACTGTCGCTGTTGGTAACGCCCGTTGTCTATTCGGTGATCGACAGTTTCGGAAACTTGGTGGGGCGTATGGTTGGTCAGAAACGGCCTTCCAGTCCAAGCCCGACGCCGAACACCGAGCCCAATTTGGCTGCGGTTCAGGCCCCTGCCTGATTTTGCTTTTTTCCAGCCAAAAAGCGGAAAGCAGGCATAAAAAAAGGGGGCCGTTTGGCCCCCTTTTGCAACAACCTGTTTGCCAGCCGATCAATGCTTGGGGCGAGCGTTCCATTCGGCTTCCAGTTTCGTCCCTTCAGCCTTGGTGGCCTTGGGCATGAAATCGTTGATTGTCATGGGCGAAACCGAAACCACAACACCCATGGTTTCATCGGCAACATCCTTTTCCTGGTAAAGAGTGTGCAAAATCTTGCCCTTAAGGGCCACATTTTGCCCCTTCAGTTCGCGCAGATGTTGCACCTCTTCGGTGGTGCAGTTGTTGTAGCGGGCAATCCAACTGCCTTCCTTGTCCAATGCCGAGAAGGAAAGAAAATTCTCGCTGGGAATGCCACCCAGCATCACCGCGCATTGCTGCCTATCAAGGAGAATAATGCGGTCGAACTGCATATTCTTGCCGTTTTTGGGAAGATAGTAGATGTTGTTACTTCTGCAGTAAACAGTAACGGTGTAAGGGTCTTCGCCCTCCACCAGAACATCATAAATGTTCGCGTAAAGCTGCAGGCCACGACCCGGAAAATTGGTTTCAAACCATTTCTTGGCGGCCAGCCTTTCCATGGTGAATTCAGGCCCGGCCTTGGGGAAGGCGCTTATGGGCATGTCATCCACCATCTCTACCGATGAGGTGTAAAATTTGGTGGTGCCCTGTTGGTTCCCTTCCACAACCCGCCGCAAGTCGATCGCCTGCCGTTTCAGGTTTTTTAGTTCCTGTTCTTTCAGTGAAATGGTTTTTTCCAAATCGGCAACCTGTTTCTGCTGCTCGATATCGGTGGGATTATCTTCTGGGAAAGCCAATGCCACCCCAAGATTGCCATGCAGGAGAGCGGCAACCAAAACCAAGGAGACAAAACGATAATTCATCCTGATCACCGGACGATCCTCCTCAAAAACGAATCGACTCAACCATTGGAGCTAGGCAAATCGCTGGGGACGACTCTCCAACGACAACCATTTTCTCCATTCAATCCAATTTTTCCATTTTTGCAAGTTAATTGGGTTAAATGGGATATATGCATTTTTTGGGGTAATTGCAGCTGGCAGTGAATGAGGCAAAATCAACCGGATCCTCTCTCAAAACCTTTCAGTTTGTCTTTCTGCTTGCCTGATTGCAGAACGAAATTCCCACGAAGGTGTGTCACCCGATAAAGTGAAATGAAAGGGATGCAAGCCGACTCTCCAGCGGCCT
>CAIWHS010000486.1 GCA_903912515.1 uncultured Planctomycetaceae bacterium | reverse complement strand
CGGCCGGCCTGTTTTGCCTCTTTTAACGCCGAGGCGGCCAGCTTCGCTAGATCGTGGGAGGCGACCTGTGCTCCAGCAGGTGCAGCAGCAATTCCCACACTGATGGTCATGGTTACCGATTGCCCGGCGCAATCAAAAGGCTTTGAGACTACCAATTGGCGAAGGCGCTCGCCCAAGGCCAAGGCCCCCTCGGCATCGCTATTTCTTGCCAAAACCTGGAACTCTTCGCCGCCAATGCGGGCGAGCAAATCGGTTTCACGCAACGATTCGCACAAACGGTTGGCCAGGCCAGTGAGGAGGATATCGCCACCGGTATGCAGCACCCGTTCATTCCAAGCTTTGAAGTGATCAATATCGACCAAGCCCAAAGCTGTGGGTTGGCGCAGTGGGCCTTGGGCAAACTCGCGTGCGAGAACCCTGTCCATAGCCCGGCGGTTTGGCAATCCCGTCAGTGGGCATGTCATTGCCTGCTGGCGCAGCCTGACTGCCTCTCGGGCTAGGTCGATATTTCTGCGTTTGAGCATATCCATTCGCCGGGCAAGGGCCATATCTGTGGCAAGGTGGTCAAAATGGAAAGAAGAACCATGCAAAGCCCGAAAAAGTATCCAGCGGGACAATGGATTGAGTGGCCAAGGAACTGGCAGCCAAACTAGATCGAGCCAATTTGGCCCACTGGAGATAGATTCGGCAAAATCCTGATCTAGGAGGCATGATTGTGCACAGAGTCGTGGCATTTCGGGTTCAGCTTCTGCCCAGGCCGCAAAAATTTCCTTTAGTTCTGCAGGGTCGCAGGCAGGTCCGGTAAAAAGGACCGCTTTTTCTGGTTCGGGAAACCTGTCTGGGGGTGCCAGTCGCACCGGGCATGAAAACCAGCCAATCAGCTGGTCGACTGCCTCAGAAGGCAGCCTCCAAGCCACAAAACCGTCAGGGTTTTCGGCCACAGTCAACTCCCCAAGTTGTCAGCGGTGTCGCTGAAAAAACAGCGTAAAACCGCATACCAATGTCATTTTGCATTCGAATGGCTGAAGAAGCAAGCTAGGCTCCAGAATTAAACCTATCAAGAGCCGTTTTAAACAATTTATGGTGTTTTTTAGGAACCTAAAAAAGATGTCCGGGTACTTGCTTGACGAATCGCGAACAGTTATGATGGAGCTCGTTGGAAAGGAAAGCGGGGAATCGCAACCCTGCAGCCCTTTAAAGCCTTTCTGAAGCATTTCTTGCCTAGCTAATTTTGGTGGATTTCCACCTTGATTTCGGGTCAGAATGCAAACTGGTGGCGGTTAAAATAACAGGTTGCAAGTGCATGAGAGATGCCCACTGTTTGACTGGCATCACGCATCTAATCGGGTGCGTTTTCTATGGTCTGATCTGTAGAAGGCGCAACCAAAGCATGTCCAACACCCAAATGTATCTGGGATAAAAAAAGTATGAAAACCAAAAGGCGTGTTGCAGCGGCTTCTGAAGTCGATGAGGCAACTTACAACCCTGAGACGATGGTCTATTCATCAGACCTTCTGACCCCCGACGAAGAGCGAAGCCTTCTTGCGGATTTTTGGGAAGTAAAAAATGAGCTGATTCGCAGCCTGATCAAGTCTTATCCGAAACTCCGCTCCCAACGCCCTCCCCTTGAACCATGGCCGATGGCCCAATTCATTCGGGATGCCTGCACCGAAGAATCTCGTGTGGGTGCCCCTACGGTTAAAAAGCTGCATGACCAATATGTGCACCTGAAACATCGTCTTGCTTCGGCAAATATCCGCTTGGCTGCGCATGTTGCGAAGCGTTTTCGCCACCATGCGCTTAGCTATGCCGACCTTCTTCAGGAAGCGGTTTGCGGTTTGATGCAGGCGATTGACCGTTTTGATGTGAGTCATGGGACTCGACTTGCCACCTATGCCACCTGGTGGATTCGTCAAACTCTTCAAATTGCGGTGGCTCGTCAGTCGCACTTGGTAAGCCTGTCTCCCCACCATCTGCAAGAGCTTGGCTTGCTGCAGCAGGAATCTGAGGCATTAGCCCATGGTGGGCGGCATTTGCCAACACCCCAAGAGCTTGCCAAGCGAACCGGCAGCAGCTTGGAACATTTGATGCACCTGCAAACGGCTACCCGGACGCCTGTGTCACTGAATGCTGTGCTTGATGATGACAGCGACTTCAAGCTGACCGAAGCGATGCCAGACAATGACAGCACCATCCTGCGTGACAACAATGAGCGCCAAGAGGCCCTGCACTTTTTGATGGATTCACTTCGCCCGCGCGAGCGAAAGGTATTGGATTTGCGATTTGGCCTGACAGGAAGCGGAACCCATAGCCTGCGCCAGATTGGGCATTTGCTTCGGATTAGCAAGGAGCGAGTGCGCCAGATCCAGAATCGCGCCCTTGAAAAGCTGCGAGCCAATGCAGAAAGGGTCGGTTGGGAATCCAGCCTTCTCTTGGGCTAATAGCCCAGACAACTTAGCCGGAAAATCTTACCCCTTCCTTGCGCGTGGTGCGGATACACAATCCAGACCACGCTTTTTTTCATGCTCCATGAAGCTTTAGGCGCCTGACTGTGAATTGGGTGGCATATTTGCACGACTCACCCAGATGAAGCTCCTCGCATTCAGGGCATGATGCCCGTTACCGCCAATGGATTGCCTGTCAGGTTTGAACCCGGCCGGGGTACGCCGTGCTTTGCGCTTTACAATTCCTCATTGGCGCAGGCTTGCTTGCAGGCTGCGGGCAACCCAGCCCAGATAGCCAAGTGCTTCCGTTTCCGTTACAGGCTGCCTGTGAATCCGCAGGGGTGAGCCCTGTGAGGTCGGCGATTGTTGCCAAATTAGGTGCCCTAGTACCTGATGCTGGAAAAATAGAAATATGGGACCGGTTGATCAGCCAACTGGGTGATGGCGAATTCGTAAAGCGGGAAGAAGCTTCTCTTTTACTGATGATCCAAGGGCCAGCGCTGAAAGGCCGTCTTCTAGCAGCCCGTTCGTCAGTCGATCCGGAAATTTCAAGGCGCGCCGATGAAATTTCGCAGTCTTTACCGTTTCGACAACAAGAGGCTTGGCTGGAATCGGCCGTGGCATGGCTGGCGGAAACACCGGACAACTTTCTACAAAACTGGCTGATTGCCTACCTACCCTGGGTGGAACAAACGGCCCCTTCGCATACATCTCGTTGGTTGGTACAACGCTTATTGGAATGCTCGACCAAGCTCAATGATTGGGAATGGGTCAACCAAATTAATTCTGGCTCGGCCCCACTACTCAGGCTAGCTGCCTCGCAGTCTCCCTTGGGATTACCTGAAACCCAAATAGCCGGCGGTATTCGTACCGAAGTTGCACAAGAACGGGATGCCCGGGTGCGTTTTGAACAAGCCAAGCGGAAGTTCCCCAGCCGAACAGCCGAAGTTGTGCGGGAATTGGCACAATTACTATTGGTTTTGCCTGAGGGTGAGGCCATGGCAGCAGAGGAAATGCTGCAGCGCATTGGTGGACCCAATGCCAATGGTCGAGTTTTGTTGGGTGGGCCTGAAGGCAAACTGAACCGCGAGCCTTGCAGCAAAGCTTGGCTTGGATGGTTGGAAAAGCCGGGTGTTCTGGAAAGCTGGAAAACGCTGAGCCCGGACCAGAACAGTTCAGCTATTGCAGCGACGGATAGAACCCTCGTGGTGGAATTTGATGGACCTAGGGGTGGCAGGATTCAGGAGCTGGACAAAAATTGGAAACCCCTTTGGAGTATGGAAGGGCTAGCGGGCCCCAATGATGTACAGTTTTTACCCGGGGGCAATTTGCTGATTGCTGAACGGACCGGCTGTCGTGTAACCGAGCGAACTCCCTCCGGACAGGTTTGCTGGGAACACACGCTGGTCGTAGGCCCGATTTCTGCTGTTCGAACGCCATTTGGCACCACCGTTATCGCCACTTTTCACGAAGTGATTGAAATAGATTCGGTTGGCCGGGAAATCCGCAAGCACACGCATTCATCGGGTTTTCGGG
Organism: uncultured Planctomycetaceae bacterium; assembly: GCA_903912515.1. Taxonomy (GTDB): domain Bacteria; phylum Planctomycetota; class Planctomycetia; order Gemmatales; family Gemmataceae; genus UBA6894. The sequence continues at coordinate 10,194 of CAIWHS010000486.1, read as the reverse complement.
AGGTAAAAGGAACCCCGGAAGGTAACCTTCGTTGCGTGACTGGGGATGGAAACATTCAATTACTTGACCCATCCTGGAAACTACTTGAGATCTTTAAACCAGAACGCCATGGTCAAGGTGCTGCTTATTGGGGGAGTGTCTGTTCACTCGGTCCAGACCGACTGCTCGTTAGCCTAGGTGGAACCGGAAAGATAGTTGAGATAAACAGGCAGGGAAAAATCATTTGGGAGGCTTCGGTTCCAGCAGCGGTTCATTCCCAGCGTTTGGCCAACGGCAACACCTTAGTCTGCTCATTTGATGGCCGAGCTTTGGTGGAGATTGATGGTAATGGCAAAGAGGTTGGAAAACTGGCCTTGGAAGGCAGGCCGTTTATGGCTTTGAAACGGTAAGTTTTGGGCAGCCAGAAACTCTCACTACGAAAAAATCGAAAGGGCGTTGCAACGCAATCGGACAATTTTTAACTCCAGCAGTTTGTATCTGGTTTTCCCTCAAGGCTGGTTGTTGGGAATTCTTGCCTGAGGAGGAAAATGATGTTCACCCAATCGCACCTGTATTTTGGTGACTTGAAAGCTGGGGACCACTGGGTCAGTCCGGGTCGGACCATTACCCAGGCAGATATCGTGAATTTCGCAGGTGTTAGCGGTGATTTCAATCCGATCCACATGGATCATCATTTTGCTTTGACCACGGCTTATCGCAAGCCGGTTGCCCATGGCCTTTTGATTTTGTCTATGGCGAGTGGATTGGGTTTGAACCATCCGCCGCTGCGAACTCTAGCTTTTATGGCCATTAAGGAATGGAATTTTTTAGAACCGGTATTTATTGGCGACACCATCCGGGTGCGTTGCACGGTTTTGGAAGTGGAAGAACGAGCCCGCGGGCGGCGGGGGCAAATCACTTGGAAGCGCGAGATTATCAACCAGGATGAAAAGGTGGCTCAATGGGGCATCACTCTCCTTTTGGTGGAAGGCCGAGGGCCGCAAAAGGCAGAGGCTGTTGAGTCCAAAACCAGGTCTGAAGACAATTTGGGCCAGGAATCCTAAACTACCCCAGGGGCCATGGTTCGGCCCGGGAGGATAGCATGGGTCCGGTTCGCGCACGATTTGCCCCTAGCCCTACGGGATATCTTCATATTGGGGGTGTTCGCACCGCCCTTTTCAACTGGCTGCTAGTTAAGCGGTACGGTGGGCAATTTATTTTGCGCATCGATGACACGGATAGCGAGCGCAACAAGCCTGAGGCGTTGCAACCCATTTTGGATGGGTTTCGCTGGTTGGGCATCCAGTGGGACGAAGGTCCTGAAGTGGGAGGGCCGCTTGGGCCCTATTTCCAGTCGCAACGGCTGGAAGGCTACAAAGAAGCGGCTTACAAACTGGTTCAAGAGGGCAAGGCTTATCCCTGCCTGCTTTCTCCAGAAGAATTGAAGGCTGAACGCGAGGCCGCAGAAAAGGCCAAGAAGCCTTACATTCACCGCGGCCCAGGCAGGAATCTGGCCCCTGAGGAAGCCCTGAAGTTGGTGCTTGAAGGCAAACCTGTTCGCCTGAAGGTTACCGAAGGGCGAAAAATCGTTCTGGAGGACCTCATTCGCGGGCGAGTTGAATGGGATGCCGACTTGCTGGGCGATCCTGTAATTTTGCGTGGTGACGGACGGGCCCTCTACAATTTCGCCACCGTTGTGGACGACGCAGCGATGCAAATCACCCATGTTGTTCGGGCGGCAGAGCACCTGAGCAACACCGCGGTGCAACTTGTGGCGTTTGAAGCACTAGGGGTTGGGCAACCTCGATTCGCCCATGTTCCTGTCGTGAACGAGCCGAACTCCAAGAAAAAGCTCAGCAAGCGCGATATGGCGAAGTTTGTGACGACGGAGATCAAATCGAAGTTGATGTCGATTGGTCATACCGCTGAGCAAATTGCTGCGCGTGACGATTTGAACCCAGCGACTGTGGCATTTTACCGTGAGCTGGGTTATCTGCCTGAAGGCTTGGTGAATTACCTGGGCCGGCTGGGATGGTCTTTGGATGACCACAGTGAAATCATTCCGATTGACCTGATGACCGCCAATTTTTCTCTGGAGCGGGTGAATGACTCCCCGGCCAGCTTTGACCCGGACAAATTGTATTGGGTAGCCGGCGAGTATATGAAGACCCTTCCGCTTGAGAAAAAGGTGGAAGGGGTGTTGCCGTTTTTGAAACGGGCAGGGATATGGGGCGAAAATGAGTCCCCTGCCCGATTGGAACAACTTCGAAGGGTGATCACCGCATCGGGTGACCGGCTGAAACTTTTCTCTGATATTTTGCAATATGGCCTGCCAATTTTGCTCCCCAGCGTGGCTTACGATGAAAAATCTTTCGCCAAACGGGTGACTAAGGAAGGTGTTCCGGGTCATTTGGCGGAATTTGTCGACAAGTTGGCTGCGCTACCGGATTTCGAGGCCGCCACGCTTGAAAATGCCCTGAAGGCTCACGCAAACGACAAAGGATTCAACCCTGCCCTTTTAATTCACGGACTGCGTGTTTCAACCACCGGTATTGAGGTTGGCGCGGGTGTCTATGACATCCTTTCGATCTTGGGCAAGGATGAGTCGATTCGGCGCGTTCGAAACGCCTTGGCAAAAGCAGGGCTGGTCTGAGTTTAAAACCTTCACTATTAATCCAAACACTCAAGATTTGACCGGGAGTTACCTGACATGTCGTTGCTTGTAGTCGGCTCGATCGCTTTTGACACCATTCAGACACCCCGCGGGCGCGCGGAACGGGTGCTGGGTGGCTCTGCCTCGTACTTCTCAGTCGTGGCAAGCCATTTCACTAGCCCACGGCTGGTGGGTGTTGTGGGGGAAGATTTCCCGGAAGAGCATATCGCAACCTTCAAGAATCACAACATTCCCTTAGAAGGCCTTGAGCGCAAACCGGGCAACACCTTCTTTTGGGAGGGCGAATATCATGCCGATTTGAACAGCCGAACCACAAAGGCTATTCAACTGGGTGTTTTCGAGCATTTCACACCGGTGCTGCCGGCCTCCTACCGTGACAGTAAGTATGTGTTTTTGGCCAATAGTTCCCCGGAAACCCAAGCCGGCGTTCTTGATCAGATGGACAATCCGGAGCTAGTGGTAGCCGACACCATGGATTTCTGGATTCAAAGCCAGAAGGACGCCCTGTTAAAACTTCTTCCCCGCTTGGACGGCTTGATGCTGAATGATAGCGAGGCGCTGCTGCTTTCAGGAGAGACCAACCTTGTGCGTGCTGGGCATGCAGTTCGCGCCATGGGACCCAAGTTTGTCATTTTGAAGAAGGGTGAGCATGGAGCCATGCTGTTCTCAGATGACGGCGTATTTGTGGTGCCGGCATACCCTACCGCTAAAGTGGAGGATCCAACCGGCGCCGGCGATAGTTTCGCGGGAGGCATTATGGCCTGTTTGGCTGTGGATGGAACACACCTTCACGGTCGGCTGAGGCGTGCCATGGCTTATGGAACGGTTGTTGCCAGCTTGACAGTGGAAGATTTTGGCTTGCGTCGACTGATCAACACCTCGCGAGCGGAAATTGACCATCGGCTGCAAGCCTACCGCGAAATGCTCAGCTTCTAATGCGGGGCATACGCACTTTCATTTCGTTGCCTTTGCCTTCGGGTCTTGCCAAATACTGCAACCTCCTCATCTCGGAGTTGAAGGGGCGTGGAGTGGAGGCTCGTTGGGCAATTCCCGAGGAACTTCATATCACCTTAGCCTTCATGGGTGAACTGAAAACGATGGAGGTGGTTACCGCCTGTCGGTCTGCGACGAAAATTACAGCCAAGACGGAGTCTTTTATCCTTGGCATTTCGGGCCTTGGATTTTTCCCTTCGGCTAAAAGGCCCCGAATTCTTTGGGCGGGCATTGAGCGGGGTGAACGGGAAACGCGTGCTTTTCAAAAAGAACTGAGCGATCTTCTCATTTCAGAACGGTTGTACCGGACCGACGATAAACCGTTTCACCCGCATATCACCCTTGGTCGGCTGAATGAATCGATTGATCTAGACGCTGAAGGGCTGTTGGATGATTTTCGCCACCACAAATCTCCAGTTGGCCGAATAGAAACCTGCCTTGTGATGGAATCGATACCTGGCACCGATCCTCGCTATGCCACTATGGCAACCTGCCCGCTGGCAAAAGCCGTCTAATTACCAAATTTGCTAGCAAAACCAGCCCCCTAAACGGTTGGTTTATGCTTATATACCAAGTTGCCAAAGAGCACCAACACGGGCATTCGCTGCATAGCCCGTTAACGGCCATATAAAATCAGCATTGGCCGCACCAAGCCTATGCCAACCGTGAATGGCTGCTTATGAGGTTTATTTTGACGGGCTGCCCTGAATCGTTGCGAGAGATATTTTAGAAAAAATTTATATTGTTTGTGCGATACGGCTTATGACTTGTGGCATTTGTAACAACATTGGCCCTAAGCGCGCCAAAATGCCAGCAGTGCCGAATGGCTTGAAAATCGCTAATGGGCAGACAGAAAAACTACTTTTGGCTCAGGCAGAATCAGACGGCTTGAGACCGCGTGGCCAGGCGGGCTTGAGTCAGTCTTTCGAGAGCCAAAGACAGACCGAGGAAAATCGCGCTGAAAAACAGGTCCCCAGCCAGAGTTCTGGCCAGAAAGGGAAGCGCATACAGGTAGCAAGTGGCCAGGCCAGGCAGGTTTTGGGCATATTGAATGAGCGGTGTGGGGTATTGATCGGTTGGAGTTTCAGTTGCCCATGCACCGGGGTGCTGCTCAGGAGAGTAGGAGTAGGTGGCAAAAACGAGCGCATTCGTAACCAAATAAAACGCCAGACTGCTGGCCAACACCCGGAACAACCACCCTCTGGGGTCGAGGTGCCCGCGAAGCGTTGATCCCGCCAAACTATAGGCCACAAAGAGTGAATAGACGGCCAGATTAAACGGTGGGTAACCCTTCCACTGCCAAAGAACCAAGTCGCTGGCAGCCATTACTACCAAGGTTGGAAGCCAACCCCATTTGGCGGAAAGGAGATATCCCGCAAAGAGGGCCAACGCACCGATGGGTGCCAAGTTGGGCGAAGTATATTCAGGAAACAATCGATAGAGGAAGCAATACATACAAACCAAGACCAATAGGCCCCCTTTAGCGAAGGATGCCATGCCGCGGTTTGATAAGACATTCATTTCAGTTGCCTGATTCATTTTTCTTTCCGCATTCATTGGGCCTACCTTGGCCACTTGATTAGACTAGGCCAGCCAAGGCCAATTCGCAAGCAGGATGAGTCAAAACAGTTCGGGGCCAGAATTTATACTTGGCCTCTAGCCTCGAATTCCAGCTTCCAAGTCTGGGAATCGGTAGTTGAATGGCAGTGCAATTCCAAGGTACCCACTTCGGTCATTGCGGCCCGCAGTGTGACGGGAAGCAGGCTTCCGGGTGGTTTTTCTGAAGCCAAAGCCGTCTCCAGTGGGTTCAGTTCCTCGAGATCATCGTCCCATTCTTCGAGCCAATCACCGGGCTTGTCAGACTTCCGGTTGGGACAGGCAAAAAAGCGAAACCTGACTGGTTCGCCCACAACCAAAGACAGTTTGATTCCGGGAACAGTGGTATCGGAACCTTCTTCCATACCAAAAGGGACCACGCAAAGAGCCTTGATGGGTGGTTCCATTCCCGGGACGGCCGGGGCCGGAATTTCGACTCCCAAATAATACGAGCGGGAAGCGCCCCCGCGAATGCGTATTCCCCTTCCAGAGCGGGAGGCAGCGTAATATGTGGCCCCGACGCTGACTGCTTGATCGAGATCGATGCCCTCGAGCAGACGGACATCAGCCGAACCTGACCACTGTCGAATTAAATCGATAACCCGGTTGCGCAGGGGTGCTGATTTGAAAACGCCGCCGTTGAAAAGCACCCCAGTGACAGGGCGACCTAAATCGGCAACCTGCTGGCGAAGGAACGCGGCCAAATGACGGGTGACTGCGGGATCGTGTGCGTAGGGAAGGCCGGCCTCCTGCAAACCGCCCAATCGGGCACGGCGGGGATCATCTGTTAGGGAGCAAATTGGGAAAAAGCCATCGAGCAGGCAGGTATCTACCATGGCACGGCTGATCTGGCCCTTGATTGAGCCACCGACCAATCGAGTTCCCCGCCCCAATAGGGTGTAATGCTCGACCTCTTTGGTGATGTCACCCAGGAGGTTCTCCTTAGCCTGACGACTGCAATGGACCAATTGCTGAAATTGGGTGACATCGAGCTTGGGGTTTCCGCTGGAAGCGAGTTCTTGGCTGGCCATATGGGCCAATGCCAAGTCCATGTTGTCGCCCCCCAGAAGGATGTGGTTGCCAACCGCTACACGGTTGAGTTCCAGTGCCCCACAGTTATCGGCTACCGAGATGAGGGTGAAGTCGGTGGTGCCACCGCCCACATCGCAAACGAGGAGCAAATCACCTACGCGCACCTGTATGCGCCAGTCATCGCGAAGGGATTCGATCCAAGCGTAAAAAGCGGCTTGTGGCTCTTCTAGCAGCGTTAGATTTTCAAGACCCGCGGCTCGGGCCGCTTCAACCGTGAGCTCGCGGGCGGCAGGGTCGAATGAAGCGGGAACTGTCAGGACCACCTCCTGATTTTGCAGGCGGAGATCGGGGTTATCGGATGCCATTTGCCGGTTCCAGGCATCGACCAAGTGCTGGATGTATGTGGTGGAGGCTTCCACGGGTGAAACGCGGCGATCTTCCGGGGCCGAGCGCCAAGGAAGGCATGGTTGGCGACGATCGATAGCAGGATGGCATAGCCAAGATTTTGCTGAATGGACCACCCGGGTGGGCAGCAGGGAGCCCTGGCGGCGTGCCCATTCCCCCACAGCCATATCACGATTTGAAGTCCAGGGAAGGTCGAGGTCCCCTTGGGGAGATTCGCCGGTGCCTGGAAGGTAGATAAATGAGGGGAGCAAAGAGCGCGATTCTACCAGCGAGGCATGCACGACCTGAGGAATTGGCAGGGATTGAACCTTGTGGTGGCCGGCCTCTGTGTCACCATCGGCGTTTGAACCCTTGGGCAGAAAAGCCAGGGCGCAGTTGGTAGTACCCAAATCGATACCAACCTTAAAGGCGCTTTCGGCCTTAAAGACGCTTTCAGCCATAGCCAATAACTCCAATGCCGGAAATCAAGTCCGGGGAAGACCGGGAAGTCAAATTTAAAGGGTGTCAGGAAATTTCAACTTCGGCCTGTTCAAGAACGAGGCCACCAACTCCGGGCTGGGCCGCTGGGATTTTGTGGGATTTGACCTTCCACCCTGGGTGCCCCAGTTGCCCCTGAAACGGGGGCTGGCCACTCACGGCGCCAATCAAACGGATTGCGGCGGGATCGAAACCCGGCTGGACGGTGGTTGAAGAACCTTCCGTGGCGGGGATTACCGGTTCCAGTTCGACATATTCCAAAAGCGCTTTGCGTGCCTTGGCATGGACGGAACGAACACTGGAGCCAATGGTTGCATCGTCGAAGGTGGAGAGGTCTTCCATGAGCAAGTCCAGAAGGCGGGATTCACGCTGTAAAAGCTTCAAGAGGCGGAATGGCTCTGGGGATAAGGTTTGAGGCGCATCGCTTTTTTTTGGGGATTCGGCAGGCACGGAGCTCCTGTGCATGAGGATTTCAAAAAAACCACGGATAGCCTGAACCAACCTTTGAGGCTGGAACCCACCTAGTGCCAACAAGACCAGCAATTTGGCGGCCACTATTCCAAGCAGGACCAAAGCCAGAGTCTGCCACATTTCCATCTTTCTGCCTCCCCAGCCATGGTTGGGGATATCCTAATCCACACCAATGGCCTTCCCTGATCGAAAAATGCGCTATGAGTGATTGTAGGGACAAAACCGTGGCCCGGGGGTGAGCCCGGAGGGGTGCTTCATGAAGTCTGATAGCAAAAAATGGGCATTGATAACCGGGGCTGGACGGCAACGGGTGGGCTTTCATGTGGCCCGGGCACTTGGAAAAAAGGGTTACTCTTTGGCCCTGCACTACCGCACTTCGGCAACTGAGGCACGAGAATCGGCTGGGATTTTAAGCCAAGAAGGGTTTGAAACTCGAACATTTCAGGCAGACTTGGCCGTGGAAAGCCAAGTGGGCCGTTTGGTGGAACAATTGCACAGTGAATGTGGTAGGCTAGATGCCCTTGTAAGCTGCGCCTCGACTTGGCATGCGGTGGAGCTGGAAAAGACCACCGCCGCAAATTATACAGGCTTTTTTGAATCGAATGTTCTGGCAACGGTATTGATCGCCCAAAAAGCCGGTTTATGGATGACCCGACAGCCCGAAGGTGGGTGCATCGTGACCGTTGGAGACTGGGCAGTGACACGGCCCTATTTGAACTATTTGGCTTACCACACGAGCAAAGGGGCTATACCGGTTTTCACCAAAGCCTTGGCAGTGGAATTGGCTCATTTAAACCCGAGGGTACGAGTGAATTGTGTGGAGCCTGGCCCGGTGATGCTACCTGCCGAACTTTCCCCCCAAGACCGCGCCGAGGCGATAGGCGCCACGCTTGTTCAACGTGAGGGCACGCCTGAGCATGTGGCCATGGCGGTGATGAGCCTTGTGGAGAATGACTTTATCACCGGGGTTTGCCTACCGGTGGACGGAGGAAGGAGCATTTGGGCCTTGAACCGCTAGGTCTGGCCGACTGAAATAGAGTTATCGTTATATCAAAATTGGAGTGTGATTCACCATGGATGACCAGGCACGATTCTTGCCTTTTGAAAAGGAAGTGGTGAAGATTTTATTGGATCCGCCACCCGCGGCGGAGATCATCCAAGCACCGCCACCCCCGGAAAATGCGGTGGACAAACTTGTGAATTTGCCGGCACTGGTCCCAGACCCGAACCCGGAAGATGATTCGGCATGGGCGGCCTTGGCTGGAGCGGCGATTATTCTAAACCCCTTGTTGGAAGATCTGGCTGCCACCCATCTTTCCCGGCAGCGCAATGGTAAAGCGGTGGAGGAGAAGCCGCGTATCCGACGGCCTGCACTTCAAGGCGAAGCGGACGAAGATGAGCCAGCAGAGCCTATGAATTGAAGAAAGCTTGAGATGTTTTAGTTGGTTGACAACTTGTAACGACCAACGCCATTACTTTTGAGCCAAACCAAGGTTCAGCCCCAAAATGGATAGGTTAACCAAGCCACGCTGGCCCCCAGAAACAAGCAGGCCAAGATGACACAGTACCACCACGAGAAGGCGGAGGGATTGTCCTGATCGCTGGCGTTTTGGCGCCATGGCAGTGGTTCAAGCGGTTTACCAGTGGATTGGGGCTGCTTATAAAAGCCACCGAATGAGGACTGGTTGTTTGCTTGGGCAATGGTTTCGGGGGGCTTGAAGGGGCGGACCACCCCGGTTGGCTGGGAGGCCCCAGACTTGAAGCGGTTCAACTGTTCCCGAACCAATTCAGGCGGGTATTCGAGTCGCAATTCGCGCAAGTGGGTTTGGGTTTCGGCAGAACGGAATGCCTCAGCTAAATCACGAAAACGGGTGACAGGATGACCGGGACTGGATCCCGCCAGCCTTTGCCACAGGCTTGCAGCCATTTCCAAACGGTTGGCGGCTCGCGCAGCGTCGGTTGCCAGAACCAAGTATTGGTCGCGTAGCACCTTGCCGGACGCGGTTACATCGCGTTCGGCAAAATCAGCCAATGCAAGGTAGGCTGCCAGGATCTCGTCTGGATTCACCCTTTTGCCCCCGCCTGTTTCTTTAGGAATTATTCCTGGGCCACAGCCTCGGGAATATCTAGCAATGTTGCCATATAAGCGGGCCACAGTCCTACCAAGGTTGCCAGGAAAGTTCCTCCCCCCAGCACCATCAGGCATTCCCCCCAGGGGATGAGTAGCGGGAAGCGGAAGCCGGCCTCGTCCCAGAGCATGATTTCGAGGGCGTACCATTCCAGCAATACGCCAGCCACTAGGCCCAGTAGGCTGCCAGCGAACCCCATGAGCAAGGCCTCGGCCGTGACAGTCCAAAGAATTTGGGAGCGGGTGGCTCCGACAGCGCGAAGTAGGCCCAATTGCCTTTTGCGCTGAAGGACAGAGATGAAGAGGGCACTTACAACCCCCAAGAGTGCGACAAGGCCGAGAATGGATTGCTGGGTATAGGCGAGCTGGTTTACCCGTGACAGTTGGGATGTGATTTCCTGAAGCATGGCTGGGCTATCGATGACAAACAGCGCATCGG
>CAIWHS010000485.1 GCA_903912515.1 uncultured Planctomycetaceae bacterium | reverse complement strand
GGCCATGCCCAATTCCTCCCTACCAAGGGGATTCGAAAGGTAAGCCACCTGTCCAGTTTTCGGTGCACAACACAGATGAAAAGCAAACGCGGAAATCCGAATATGGCAAAATAAGGCCGCTCAAGTCGTTACAGGCGGCACAGCTTGACAGGGGTTTTTGGCCTAGCTGGTGCATTTGGCTGGGTTACGGGCTGCTGGCCATTCGATAGCTTCCTTGATGAGCTGGCGTAACCGAATCAGCCAGCTTGATGCCTTGCGGCAATCCCGGATGCTGGAGTGTTGTCCCCATGCTGTTTCCATGCAAAAAAATGAGGCGGACAGGTTGGGCGTTTGTTCTTGCCTTGCTGGCGCAATCGGTATCCGGGAACCGGATAGCAGCTCAGAATGTCACCAATGACCAGCCATTACCAGCGACCAGGGAAATTGCCTTAGAGTCTTACGACCTGGTGACCTCAGCCAGCAGAGGTATGCAGGCAGGGCAGGTCAAAGGGTGCTGGGATGACAATGGCTGCTGCGGGCCCTGGTGGTGTGGCTGGGTGGGGGTGGAGGCCCTGGGCTGGGCTATCAGTGGCCAGTCTGTTCCCCCTCTGGTGACCAGTTCGCCTCAGGGTACCAGCCGTGATCAGGCTGGTGTGATTGGCGCGCCCGGCACCCAGGTCTTGTATGGCAATGAACCCATCAACGGCGGAATGCTTCCGGGTATCCGTGTATACGGTGGTGTGTTCCTGGATGAAGAAAAAAGCTGGGGCGTGAACGGCTCATTTTTTACATTGTTTGGCGGCGATAGCAATTACCTCTCGCCTGGAAGTGCCAACCCTTCAGCGGGTGATCCAGTGATTTCCCGACCGTTCATCAACGCCAACACCGGCAGGAACGATGCGGAGCTGGTTGCTTTCCCGGGGGTGCTGGGTGGCAATGTGGGTGTTAATTCTGACATGTGCTTCTATGGCCTGGATACCAACCTTTTCTGCAACCTCTGCTGCAATGGCAATTCCCGCTGGGATCTCCTCGGCGGTTACCGCAATATGGGGCTTCGAGAAGGCCTGGGAATCAATGAAAATCTCACCACTCTGGACACCTCCCTCGGCTACCCTGCCAATCAGTCGATCCTGGTGAATGATAGCTTCAACACAAAAAACACCTACAATGGTGGCCAGATTGGTGTCAATTACCTGAGATGGAATGGGAAATGGTCGCTCGATGCCCGTGCATTGCTGGGTGTGGGTGGCACCAGCTCGACAGTGAGCATCAATGGCAGCACAACTGTCACCACACCTGGAGGGGTGTCAAGCACCATGCCCGGTGGGTTGTTGGCTCAACGCACCAACATAGGTGACTACAGCGCCAACAATTTCAGTTTCGTCCCCGAGGTGGGTGTCCGCCTGGGGTATATGATTGCTCCCCGTGTGGCCCTCACTGCTGGTTACAATTTTATTTATTGGACCGGTGTTGCCCGTCCGGGAGAACAAATTGATCCGGTTGTGAACCCGACACAAATCCCGCCGGGTACACTACAGGGGCCCGCCCGCCCTGCATTCACGGGTGTGAGCACGACGGATATTTGGATTCAAGGTGTGTCAACGGGTTTGGAATTCCGCTTTTGATGGATCCGGTAAATTGCCCATAAAAGCCAGCGGCACCCGGTGAATCCGGGTGCCGCTGGCTTTTATGGGCTGGATAAGGTATCAGGCTACCGAAATGCCACCGGTAAAGCGTGGATCATCGGCGAAAAAATCATCCAGCACGTTCAGGGTGAGGCCATCGAGGATTTCCACGAACGGTCCGGATCTGGCGTTACGGCTCACGATAATGTCGGCAATGCCATCCACATTGATGTCCTGAGTGCCCACATCCATGCCGAAGACCGCGTCAGAGACAGACTTAGCCAGCAGCATGGTGCCAGCGCCGTTGAAAACATAAAGCGAGCCACCGCCCGCATTGGGGCCGCTGCCAGCTATCACCTCAGCCCGTCCGTCACCATTGGTGTCCCCCGCCGTGATTTGAGTGCCACCTAAATAGGCAGGGGCAAAGGCGTAGAAACTGAGCAATGTGGCGGCCGTCAAACCGTCAAAGTAAACAATGTGCGGTGAGGCCCCAGCGCCTGCTGAGGTGATGATCTCGCTTAAGCCATTGCCGTCGAGGTCGCCCACTGCCACACGCACGCCGCCCAAATAAGTCGGGGCGTAGGCCAGGAAGCTGTGAATCGCAGTGCCAGTCGCTGCATCAAAGGCAACCACATGCGGCTCCACGCCCACATCGGTGCCGGTGACCACTTCCTGAATACCGTCACCATTCAGATCGCCCACGGCGACCCAGAGACCGCCCATAAATCCCGGATAGGCATTGAAGCTGCGGACCAGATAGCCGTTGTTACCATCATAAATGTGAACCATCGAGGCGAAGCCACCCGTCGGTACGGTGACAAAGTCGGGCACGCCGTCACCGGTTACATCTCCCTTGGCCACCCGTACGCCCACCGCGCTGGTGCCGTAGGGCTGGAAGCGGAAACGCTCATTATCCTGACCATAGTCAAAGACCCGCACGATGCCACTGCCGGCCCCCGAGCCGGTGACCACAAAGGCCGCGCTACCCATGGCCCCGTTGGGCTCGAAGTTGCTGAAGTGTGGCTGCAGTGGAGCATTGAATACCCAAGATTGATCCGGGCTGCTTGCCAGATACTGCTGTTTGCTGATGACCGGGGGCAGGACGGGTGGGGGTAGCGGGGTGACTGGGTCGGCCGGTTTGCCCAGTTCAGTGAAGTCGTAGGCGATGGCATCGGCACCCGGATTCAGCACCACCGACTGGATCAAATCATGGGTAGGAACCGTGCCACCGTCTGATCCCGGCTGGGTTTCACCCTGCATGTATCCGGCGGGCTGGGTTTCAATCACCTCGTAGGCACCTGGGCGAAGATTGTCGAAGCGGTAATTGCCATCCTTGTCGGTGGTGGTGTTCAGGTTGACTAGGTTGCCCAAGTCGTCGGTGCCTTGCAAGGTTATCGGGACATTGACAAGAGGCAGGTCCGCAGGATCACGCTGCCCGTTGCGGTTCAGATCCATATAGACCTGCCCATTCAGAGAGGCAGGCACCAACTCACCGAAGTTGTAACCGGTGCCATAGCCCGCGGCGGGCAAAACGATTCCAGAGAGTCTTTCATTGACACTGTTGTCACCCCCTAGGCTGCCGGGGGTGTCTTTTCCATCCAGATAGCCCTTGGGCTGCATGGTTTCGGTCACCATGTATTCGCCTGCCAGCAAAGCACTAAAAAGGTACCCGCCGTTGCTATCGGTGATGACAGTCGCGCTGACAGGGCGGCCATAAAGATCCGTGCCGGTGATTTGCATCACCACGCCAGGCAAGCCAGTCTCCGCCGCTTCGCGCAGACCGTTGTTGTTCAGGTCGGAATAGACAGAACCCCCGATACCGCCCGGCAAAACTTCGGCGAAGTTGAAGTTCAAGCCATTATTGTTTGACCCCTTGGGGATCAGTGCTGCAAGCACATTTTCCACCATCACCGGGTTGGTCACCGCGAAGGGTGAACCTGGTTGCTCACCATTGGAGACATAGCCTGTTGGCTGGATTTCGGTGAGGCTGTAGGTTCCAGGTGCCAGATTGGCGAACTGGTACCAACCGTTGGCATCTGTGGTGGTGGTGGCGGTGACAGGATTGCCCAGATTGTCGGCGCCTGTCAGGGAGATGATCACACCAGCCAGAGGCAGGTCACCCGCACCGGCGCCAAAGGTCCGGTTGCCATCTATATCGTGGTAAACAAAGCCAGAAAGAGCGTTGGAATTCAGGGTAATGATTTCATCATCTGCCACATTGTCGACGCGCCCGTGTGCGTCAGGCACACTCGAACTGCTGGACCTGGCGGTGTTGGTCACCTGGTCGCCAGGCCGCACGCTGGTGACGGGAAATCCAACCACAATTGCCTGATAAGTGACTGTCACTGACTGGCCTAATGGCAATTCCGGCACCAAAACACGAATGGCTAAATCGCCCAAACCGTTCCCCTGTTGCACCACGGCTGCAGCATCAGAAACGGTGACGGAACCGGGGACCAGTTTCAGACCAGTAGCCAGGGCATCGGTGACCAGCGCGTTGAAGGCAGTCGATGTGGACAGCCCGGTATGGTCTAGAACAATAGTGAAAATGACCGTGTCGCCAGCATCGAAGCGTTGGCCATTTGCCGTTTTACTGATTTGCAGGTCCGGATCGACCACGTCCACGGTGACAATGTTCGAGGGGTCACCCACCGGATCAGTCGGGCTGTTGCCGTTGAACACGGTGAAGGTGTTGTCGATCTGGTCTCCTGGCTGATTGGCACTGACATCCAGAACGCGCGCATTGAATTCAACGATGACATATTCCGCGCGGGCCGCATCCCTGTCAGTGTTGGCCAAGGCGCCCAACTGGAAGAACACATCTGTGCCGTCACTGTAGTTGTCTTCATTGGTGGAGAAATTGGATGAGATGGCACCTCCCGGCATGAGGTAGACAGGTACAACTCCGGTGGCACCCGAGGCGATCACCACAGAACCCGGATCCGAGCCTGCCAGCCCGCCAGTCAGCAGGCCAGAAACCGGGGCAACCAGCGCGACGGTTGCCGATCCATCGTTCAGGAAAAGCATGCCTGCCGGCAGATTTTCCTGAAAAACCAGATTGGTTGCCGTACTTTGGGGCAGTGTGAATACAAGCCTGTAACGGACGACTTCGCCGATCGCGACCAGCGACCCAGGTGTGGCTGGTAACAACCCGTCCACGAGGCTTTTGGTGGATTGTGTCTGCCGTTCGCCAAAGTTGTAGCCAGTTCCAATGCCAGCCGGTGGCAAGATGATATTGGAGAGGATCTCGTTGATGGTGTTGTTGCCACCCAGGTTTCCGGGGGTATCCTGGCCATCGAGGTAAAAAGGCTGGTTGGTTTCCGTAACCGTGTAATTTCCGGCAAGGAGTCCGGTAAAGCTGTAGCCGCCGTTCAGATCCGTGGTGAAAGAAGTTGATACAGGCCGCCCGTACAGATCGGTCCCGGTCAATTGGATGGCCACACCGGGAATACCAAGTTCGCCAGTATTGATGATGCCGTTATCGTTGGTATCCACATAGACCGTACCCGCAATGCTGCCAGGTTGCACTTCGGCAAAATTGAAATGCTGTCCGGTGGTGTTCGAACCGGCTGGAATGTATGCCTGTAATATATTTTCCACCATCACCGGGTTGGTCACCGCGAAGGGTGAACCGGGTTGCTCACCATTGGAGACATAGCCTGCTGGCTGGATCTCGGTGATGGTGTAAGTTCCAGGCGCCAGAGTGGTGAACTGGTACAGGCCGTTGGCATCTGTGGTGGTGGTGGCGGTAACTGGATTGCCCAGAATGTCGGTGCCAGTTAGGGAGATGATCACACCCGCCAGTGGCAGGTCGCCCGCACCGGTGCCAAAGGTCCGGTTGCCATCCACATCGTGGTAAGCATAGCCAGAAAGAGCGCTGGAATTCACGGTAACAACCGATTGGTCGCTGTCAACCGTGGGCCGGCCGCCTTCGCGCGGCACGCTGCTGCCCTCCACGATGGCGGTGTTGAGGATCTGGTCCCCCGGTCGCACGGTTGTGGTGGGTAAACCCGTTACCCTGGCTTGGTAGGTGATGGTCACTATTTGGCCAAGGAGGATCTCGGAAATCAAAATACCAACCGTGGTATCACCGGGGGTATTACCGATCTGGACTTCCGCGGTCGAATCTGAAACCGTCACGCTGCCAACAATCAGGCTCAGGCCGATAGGTAGCAAATCGGTGACAATGTTCTGGAATGCGGCCGATGTGGATTGATTGGTGTGGCTGACAACCAGGGTGTAGGTGACGGTGTCGCCAGCATCCACCTGGGGACTGTCATTCGTTTTCTGGATGGACAGCCTAGGTTCAACCACATCGAAAGCAACCGAAGAAGACGGTTTATCCGGGTCACCATAATCCAGGGTTACCGAATTGATGACCACTGAGCCGCTGGCATTCACAGCCGGACCGGCGTCCAGTTTTCCAAAAACCAGGATCTCGATCAGATTGTTGCTTTCGTCATTGTCGCCCGGCACCGTCACGCTGCCAAAGTCAAAAGCGACCATGCCACCGGCATAACTGGCCGGGGAGCCGACAGACAAGCCGGCTGTATTGGTGATTCCCGCCCCAATGACATCCACCCGGGCACTATCGAAGGTCATGTTGCCTGCGGGGAAAGCATCTGCCACCAGAACGCGCTGGGTGCCTTCCACCAGTGTGACAGTCAATCGATAAGAGACGATCTCGCCGGGGGCGATATCCTCCTGACTGGGATTGAACTGGGATGACCCGGTTTGGGGCAGGGAAGATGCTGCAATGGTTTTGCCAATTGTCGGACGATTGACAGCGAACGAAGCAGTGGAACTCCCGTTGTAGTCATTCACACCACCGGAACCATCGCGCTGGCCATCTGTGGCGCCTGATACACCAGGGGTGACCGAACCCGTCGGATTGATGTTTGTGCCTGTGCCTGGCAGGGTTGTGTAGAGGATTTGGGCATTGTTGGTGACAATCTGGCCAGGGTTTACACCGTTCTGCACAACGGCGGTGTAGGTGATCTTCACCCCTTCGCCCGGCAGAAGTTTCAGCACCTCCACGTCCAGTTTGCCTGAGGTTGACAGGTTGATGTAGCTGGCAAAGCCGCTGACTTTCTCCACCTTCACTGAATTGGTATCGAGCAAAAGTTCAGCAGGAAGCAGGTCAGTCACCATGATATTGTGGGCTGGCGCCACCAGGGAACCGGTGGCATTCACAACCAGCAGGGTGTATTCCACTCGGTCGCCGGCGTCTCCCGTGGCAGTGCCTGTGGTCTTGGCGATGCTGACAGAAGGTTCCATCACCTCAATGATGGTCGGGTTGGAAGTGGTTCCTATCTGGGCACCGCCAGAAAAGATATCAAAGGTGTTGGCAAGGCTGGTCCCCGCCTGGTTGGCCGAAACATTCATTACCAGAGCGTTGAACTCAACAATCACATACTCTTTTTGGGTGCTGCTGGTGTCGGTATTGGTCAGGTTGCCGAAAGAGAAATAGACATCATTACCATTGCCGTAGCTGTCGTTGTTGGTGCTGGCGCTGGAAGATACAGTGGAGTCAGGTAGAACAAAGGTTGGCACAACTGAATTGGCATTCGACGCTGCAACCTGCGTTGCGGGGCTGGCAATTCCGCCAGTGAAGGCCGTGCCAGAGGCGGAAACAAGCGCCACCATGGCAGTGCCATCATTCAGAAACTGCATGCCCGCTGGCAGGTTGTCATGGAACTGCAGGTTGGTGGTTGCGCCTTGGGCGATCTCGAATGCCAGACGGTAGCGGGCTATTTCTCCAATGGCCACCTGGCTACCGGGTGTGTCCGCTTCTGAAGTGGAAATCAGGCTTTTGGTGGAACCGCTAGGCACCTGGATGCCGGCGCTGGAACTGTCCGCATAGTCGTTCAGCGTGCCGCCCACACCATCGGCCCCGGTGCGTTCGGTGGAGTTGGGGTTGTAGGTTGATCTTGCACCGGGGTTGCCGTCCAGACTGGTCCATGTGGTGGTGGCTGTGTTGTTGATGAAACCACCCACCGGGACATAGGGCGCAAGAATCCCGTCAATGGTGATGGTGATCACCCGTTTGGAAACCAGGAAATCGAAATACCGAGGCACAGCGCCCGTGTTGCCGGGGTTGTATTCCAGGTGGTAACCGGTGGCCGCATCGCCGCCAATGGTTAGATAGTTTGCGGGCAGCATTCCATCCGAGTCGATTAGGGTGACCGTTGGTGAAAGAATCAGCGATCCAGAACCAGCCAGGAATGGCAGTGGATCGGTGATGTCGACTTCCCAGGCAGTAAACGCGGAAGGATTGTTGATGGCAATGGTGTAGCTGACCGGTTCGCTGCCCTCGCCTACCCCGCCGTGTCCGTTCACGGAAACGCTTTTCCGGATGTCCAGCGCCGGTTCCACCACGGTGATTTTTTGCGTTGGGGTGGATGTTTGCGAGAGCGTGTCTGTCGGATTGCTGGTGTTAGCGTTGTTCCAGGTGGTTTTGATCGAGTTGCCCAGTTGGGTGCCACTTTGGTTACCCACCACATTCAATACCACCGCCCGGTAGGTGATCTCCACGGTTTCCGCAACCGCGTTGTTGGTGTCGGTATTGGTGATGTTTCCGAAATCAAAAGTGACCGTATGTCCGTTGTTGGTAACCGTCGGGACCAGCCTGGCGGCGGGAATGGACAAGCTGGAAGACGCTGTGGCTGTGACAATGTCAACAAAAGCCAGACCCGCGTCGAGCGTGTCAACCAGACGGACCGTGTTGGTGACGCCTTCCGGAAGCGTCAGTTTTGCCGTGTAGGTGACCAGTTCGCCGATCACACCGCGGAACGCGCCCGTGGCGTTGAATTCGGTGCCCACCACCGTCTTGCTGGTGACTGGGCCGGACAGGGTGACCGTGGCAGTATCCGTGAAGTCGGTGGGCGTGTAATCCGGACCTCCCTCGACGGAGGCATAGTTGAACACGGTAGCGGTGTTCGTGTAGGTTTTGCTGGCTTCCACAGTGGGATCAGCCACAAGATCGTAGGTGACTAGGACAATGTTCTTGCCATTATTGATCGGGGTGCCATCCAAATTTTTCCCCGGGGCAATCGCGCCGATGGATGAACCATCAACCAGTTCAATGCCATCGTTGGGCCCGGTGCCAAAGAAGCCGGCACCCACACTTTTGTAGGGCAGTAGATTGCCGGCGCCGTCTGTCACACGCAAGTTCAGGCCCGCGCCGCCGGTGGGGGCGCTGAAGCCGGTTGGAATAGTGTCACGCAGGCGGACATCAAAGGCGCCCTTGGGACTTGATCCCTTGTTTTCGAGAGAAATCACAAAGGTTGCCAAATCGCTCGCATCCACTTTGCTGAGGTTGCTGTTCAGCGTTGAACCAAGATTGGCGGAAGTGATCGTCCCTGCGAAACGGGAGCCGGCAGTACCGGGTGCATTGAAAGTGACACCCGTGGGTGCCACTTGGGCGGGGCTGAATACCCCATTGCTGTTGCTGGTGGCAACAACTCCCTTTCGCACACCCAGCACCGAGGGCGTCAGAACCTGAACCTGGACCAGGGTATTGGCGGTGATGGCATTGTTGCCACTGTCAATCTGTGACTTTTCGAACTGATTGGTGAGGAACAATCTGTCCGCCATGGGTTCATCGGTGGCGGAAACAGTCACAAGCAGGTCGATGGTGGTGACATCATTGTCGGGGTCGTTGTGGTCCCCGTAATTCAGCTGGAATGAATTGGCAATGGCATCATGGCTCACTGTTGGAGTGATACCGATGATGCTGTGGAAGGTGTCCCCCGGAGCGTAACAAATGGTCCCGGCCACGGGTGCGGTGCTGCTGACAACCGGGCTAAAACGGGTCACCTCGGCCGCATGGAAAAGGGGCAGGGGGAGGTAATCGGTGACGTTCAAATTGGTAAAGCTGGAAAAAGCGAGGCTGGTGGTCAAACGGTAGGTGACCGTGTCGCCCGGAAGGATCTGGACCGGCAAGGTGAAGCTGGTGTTCCCGTTGACCGCATAAACAGTCTTGCTGTTGGGTAGCGAGACTATCCGGATTTCCTCGGAGGTTGTGTCGGTCACCGTGTTGGTTGTCGGTACGAGGTTGGCCACATTCAGGAGATCGCCCGTGATGCTGGCATGATTGACCAGCCAATCCCCTGGAACCACCACATTGCTGCCGGATAGCTGGGCTTTTTGATAAGTGTTGTCAATCTTCGCGCGGAACCGGATGAACGCAATGGTGCCTGGATTGATGGCTGGATTCGATTGGGGTAGTGGGCCACCGGTGCCGCCATCAGGCACATTTCCGCCCAGTAGAATGCCATCCTGCCCATTGTTTTGCAGCAATTGGCTCACATTGAAAACCAGGAGGTCGGTCCCGCTGCTAGGGTTGGCAACCGCGCTGAAGGTATTGCCGCTGAAAAGCAGGTTCGAGGTAACGCCATGTTCCCGAAGTTCGAGTGTGGGCGTAAAAGAGCCATCAACGGACAATCCGTCGGGTAAAATGTCGCTCACAGCCAAGTTCTGGAAGGCGAAATAATCAGAAACCTGCACATGCAGGGTGTATTCAATGGTGTCACCCGGGGTGTATCCCAGGCTAGATTGATCATCCACAATCCTCACCGTCTTCTGGATGGCTAAAGACCGTTCAGTGAGTGTGTGGGTGGTATGGCTGTCAGAGGCGGATACTACATGGCGCGCCGCGTCACGCGTGTCGATGGGGGTCCAGTCGCCTTCAGCCTGGGCATTGTCCACGGCTGGCTGCGGTTGGCCGGTCACCGGGACCGTTGGTAAATTGGCGCTGTCGAAATAGGGCACATAAAAGCTGAAAGTCACGGTGGCGTCATCAATGCCAGTGGAGCCAGTGACCGAAGCCAGAGTTTCCAGCAGGGTGCCGCCGGGGATGGTGATGGAAGGCAGGCTGGAACTGGCGATGGCTCCGCCGGTGACCGAATCCACTTTCAAAAACTGCATGCTCGGATCGAGTATATCGCGTATCTGTAGATTGGTGAGCGTTTGGCCGTTGGCCACATCCACACGGAGTTTGTACTGCCTCGGAAAATTGGGTCCGGTGGCGGTCTCGTCTTCGGGGCCGATGTACTCTTTCAAAAGGCGGAACAATTCCGGGGTGACTGATGAACTGACTGCTGTACCAACAAGGGTGGGATCGGATTGGGGGTTATTCAAGGGGTCGTTGCCGTATTGGAAACCACCTTGGGCGAGCAATGGGAGCGGGGTTCCCAAATCTGCCAGATTGCTGATGTTGAGAGCCACATCGATGGAGGCCACAGGCTGATCGTTGGTGAAACTTCCGAAGGGCAGTTGCAAAACCACCAACTGGTCGCCTTCCTTGAAATTTGCAGGCGGTTTGATCACCAGGGGTTTGCCGGTGGGGTCCACCGCATAGGGATGGTTGACACCCGCCGCAGTCAGGGTGATGACGGTCGAAGTGACAGGCAGACCCAGATAGGTGGCTGAGGCGAAGGTGATGCCGTCATCCACAGCAGTACCTACGCCATCGGCCCCGGTTTTGGGGACAAACAGATCGATATACGGTCCGTAGCCGGCATCTATCGGGCTGGTGTTGTCAAAGGTGAGAACCATATGGGTCTGTTCACCGATGAAACTGGTTGCAGGTGGATAAATCGCAACTTGATTGCGTGGAGCATCGGCCCAAACCGATGGGGGAGCCAGGGTGACCGTGGGAATGGCCGCAGGCACGGTGCGCGCTTCCAGCCTTTCGAGGCCAGGCAGAACCCTACCCGACCTTTTTGTTGTTTCTGGTGATGCGGGACCGCGCAGGCGGGAAAAAAAAGATCGAATTGCCATAGCTTTTTCCAAGTTTTCTCATGATACGGATTTATATCTTGAATTGCATGGAGCCACTAATGGCCCATACCTCCCAAACTTCCCAAACTTCTGTATAACTTTGGCAATATAACTATTGCTGCCAAGTCATATACTTGTTCCAACTCAATATGATAACACATGGTTTTTAATAATCAAGAAGCTGGCTCCATGATGGCTGGTGCAGAAATAAAAAAACGTTTTCTTATTTCCGAATCACGGGCACTCGGAACACAGTTCCTCAACAGGGCACTGGGCTGGATCCAGACGCAGTGGCGGTCGCGGAAAATCAGGTTTCGAACCAGACTCAAGGCAGTGAAACTACATGCCAACAATGGAGATATACAAATGAATGTCAGGAAAATTGGACCCCTAGGGTATAATCGGGTGATAGAACAACCACATCTCGGGTGCAGGCCGTATAATTACCAAAGCTGCCTCCACTCTTCCTGGGGAACTCCAGTTGAAAACCACCACCCTTGCCTGTTTGTTGATTATTTTGTCGACATGCCCTGCGCAAGCTTTGGGAATCGTTCCAAAGGTCATGCCGCTCTGGTCTGCCGAAGCCCCGGTGGGCAATGGGCAGACGGAAAAGTCTACGGCAAAGATTACTGTTTATTATCCTGAAAAGCCGAACGGCACAGCTATCGTGATTTGCCCGGGGGGTGGGTATGGAGGATTGGCGATCGATCCGGAAGGCCACGGCATAGCCAAGTGGCTGAACAAACAGGGTATCACCGGTGTGGTTTTGGAATATCGGCTGCCAGCAGGGCGGTCGCAGGTTCCCCTGCTGGATGCCCAGCGGGCGATTCGCCTCACCCGCGCCAATTCCACGGCTTGGGACCTCAATCCGGACCGGGTCGGCATCATGGGTTTTTCGGCTGGTGGCCACCTGGCATCCACGGCGGGCACGCATTTTGATAATGGCAATCCCAATTCAGATGATCCCATTTCCCGCTTTGGCAGTCGTCCGGACTTCATGATTCTGGTCTACCCTGTCATAACCATGGGAACCAAAACACATGGCGGCTCGAAGGCCAACCTGCTGGGGAAAGACCCGAAGCCCGATCTGGTGGAATTGTTCTCGAACGAGAAGCAGGTCACCGCCCGCACACCTCCCACCTTTCTTGCCCATGCCCTAGATGACGGGGCAGTCGTGCCTGCCAACAGTCGCGATTTCTACTCCGCTTTGCAGACCCATAATGTACCCAGCGAGTACCTGGAATTGCCGAGCGGCGGTCATGGCCTGAACGGCTACAAGGGTCCGATGTGGGATGCCTGGCAGACCAAGTCCATGGCGTGGCTTGTGGCCAATAAATTGTCGGAATAAGCGCATCCCTGAATGCTGGGTTGGCGAGTGCCTGGCAAGGCCTGGTGGTTGTATTGTCGGCTGGGCACCCGGCAATAAAGATTGGCAGACAAACATCCCCACCTGCCGCTGCCCGAAGCTCACCAGCAATGTCCATCCCTCGCAATTCAGTCAAAATCCAGGCAGCCACCAAGCATTCTTCATAACCGACCGGGAAGCCTTCCCAGGCAAAGGCGGAACCCGGCTTGGGAGCGGCTTCCAGATTGTCAGATCCTTCCTCAAATCTTCCCCTTCATTTTTTCTGGCAGGAATCAGCGGGTGGGGAATTGGTATTCAAAGTCGAATCGGCCTGCAAAATGGGAACCATCGCAACAAAGACATGATCAGACTTGGGTGCTACCGCCCAAACAGTCCGCAATTGCATCCAACTTGGGTGCACTTTCCTAAATTGGAGCAGAGTCGCCTGCGCAGGAAATGTGATCGCCTCAACTGTGAAATTCGGCCTGCTTCCCCCGTCTGTGCCCGGTGCCCAGCCGGCCCGCCCTTCCTTCAACTGGAACGGTACAGGGGTGTGGGCTCAGGGCATTGACTTGGGTCTGGAATGGCGTTTCTAAAACTCATCCCTAGGCACTTGGGTTTGGCAAAAACCAAACCAAGACTTACTACCTAAAAGCTAGCACCCACACCGACTGCGCCTATGCCAATAACCACGGTTAAATTTAGGCCAGACGGTGTGCGGATAACTAATACCCAGGCACTTTATTATTCCCTGAAACAAAAAACCTCTCGCTAGTGTTGGCGAGAGGTTTTTCATGGGCGCAAATCCGAACAAGATTAGGCCTTGATGCCTGCTGCCTCGCGTAGCACCTGGGCTTTGTCTGTCTTCTCCCAGTGGAAGTTCTCTAGTTCGCGACCAAAGTGACCGTGAGCTGCCGTTTCACGGTATATCGGTCGACGCAGATTAAGAGTTTCAATGATACCTGCGGGGGTCAACTTGAAGTTGTCCTTCACCAGTTTGGCAATCTGGCCATCGGTCAAACCAT
>CAIWHS010000484.1 GCA_903912515.1 uncultured Planctomycetaceae bacterium | reverse complement strand
TTGCCCAGCCAGAATAATCGCATCGGGTTGTGGAAGTACCTGCATTACCTTGCCAATACCATGTTGAATCAAATCCCACTGTTTGTCCGACACTTGCCTTGCAAGACATAGCCGGTCATTCACTGACGAGGTTACCTGATCCGCCCCTAACATTCGCGCCAACCTTGCGTGGGCACAATCAATCGTCCACGCCCTGCCATCTGCTGTGTCAAAACGATTTGAATCTTCCTCTATTTCACCCAAAACCAAATGCGCATCCAACACATTTGCAAACAGCTCGGCACAAAGTAATTCCTGAACCACAGCACAAACGGGAGTTCGAGTAAAACCGGTATACACCAATTCACCGCTTTGCAACCTTGACCGATCATCCCGGCTTTCAGATAATACTCCATTTTTTTGCAGGGCGATTATGTCTGTGGTTGTTGATCCCATGTCGATTAGTAACGCATTTTTTTTAACCAAATTCCATGCAACCCACCATGCCAAGGCCAGCCAGTTGGAGGCGGCCAAACTATATGGATTAAAACCTGCCTTGGTAGAATTTAACCACGATCCATTCGTGGTCCAATAAAATACCTGACAGTCAGCAAATGCTTCTTGCACTGCATCTATGATATGTAAAACACCCTCGGCTTTTGATTGAAAACAGTCGCATAATTCACCGGTCATTGTGACCGCAATATGAGTCGTCCCCAAAAAATGTCCCCTCAGTTTTTTTAAATTATCCGCCAGTTTTTCAGGATTGCGCCAAAGTGCAAATGGCACCTCAACACCGCCCCTTCCCAAAAAAGCTGCTTTTAAATTTGCACCGCCAATATCCAATCCCAACCACTCTTTTGACTGCATCCATTTTCTCCATTTTCAAACGCAAAAAACTTTTACTAGGAAACGAACATCCTTGTCTTTCCATTTTGTAAAATACCGCTGATCGTTTCAAACTCAGGATTTGAAACGTTTTTCTTGCTCAGCACCCTATTGCTTTGGATGTTCGGCCATGCCTAAACCGAAATTTATCGTCGGGATCGACCTCGGGACGACCAATTCATCGCTATCAAGCATTGAAATAACAGATTCTCCAATTCTCTTCCCAGTGATTTCAAATCATTTTCCAATACAAATCATCAAACCTTTCGAATTTGGGCCAAAGGCTTTACTGCCGTCTTTTTATTATCAAGCTTCCCCAAATGATCTCCCAACTGGCTGCCTGGATTTGCCTTGGCATACTGGAGAGCCTGTTCCCCAGACGACGGTAGTTGGTGAATTCGCCAAGGTTCAAGGGGGACTAGTCTCTGGAAGGCTGGTTCATTCGGCAAAATCCTGGCTGAGTACCCAAGACAGTGATCGTTCAGGGAAAATTTTGCCATGGGCTGGTTCGGAAGAAATTCCACGAATTAGCCCGGTAGAAGCTTCTGCAAAATACTTGGCCCACTTGAAAGCATCTTGGAACTTTAGCAAGAATGGACAATCAGCTCTCGAAGATCAAACCTTAGTTTTAACGATCCCTGCATCATTTGACGATATTGCACGACGGCTCACACTGGAAGCAGCCAAATTAGCAGGGTTAAAAAAACCAATCCTTTTAGAAGAGCCCCAAGCCGTCTTTTATTCCTGGCTTTCTGAGCAAGGGTTGAGCAATGGATTATCGTCCGGAATGACTGTTGTTGTTATCGATGTGGGAGGAGGCACCACTGATTTTAGCCTCATCGAAACTATAGAACTCAACGGTAGCATAGCATTCTCACGAAAGGCCATTGGCGATCACCTCCTTCTGGGTGGCGACAACATGGATATTGCACTTGCCAGGGTGGTTGAGGGAAAAATATCACCTGGTGGAAAACTGGGAACATCTTTATTCCTGCAGTTGATTCATCAATGCAGACTGGCAAAAGAACAACTGCTTAGTGAAAACCCATCGGATTATTATCCAATTCTACTGGAGGGACGGGGTAGATCGTTGGTAGGAGGCTCTATTAGCCATGAAATTAGCAGAGAATTTGTTGACCAATTCATACTTGATGGATTTTTTCCATTTTGCCAACCTGGGCAAATATCTACCGTTTCAAAAAGGCAGGGCATGATTCAGGCCGGACTTCCCTACGCTCAAGAAGCGGCAATAACCAAACATCTTGCAGCCTTCCTTTCCCAGCATGGCTGTTTTTCAAACCCACCAAATGCTTATTTGCTAAATGGCGGAGCTTTCAGCTCTCCACTCCTTAGGAATCGAATTTCCGATTTTTTTACCCAATACTTTCCAGGTAATAAAATTCGCCCCCTAGCAACTCAATGTGTGAACCATGCCGTTTCCAGGGGAGCAGCTTATTTCGCATGGCTTACTCAAACCGGTGCTCAAATCATCCGCAGTAACGCTGCAAAATCTTATTATTTATCACTAGGAAAAAGTGGACCAGACACAACAAGCCTCTTGTGCGTTCTCCCAGGCACAGCAATGGAAGAGCAGGAATTTGTTTGCGATCATCATGAAATGGAATTGACCTTGGGAACCCCGGTTCGTTTCCCACTGTACGCAAGCACTATCCGGCTTAACGACAAACCAGGAAGTGTGATTGAAGCCGACCTGACCCAACTTCACCCACTGCCCCCTTTGCAAACAGTTCTTGCCGGAGGAAGGAAAACAACTGCCAAAACAACCCAAGTTTTTTTGCGATCAAAACTTACTTCTATCGGAACATTGGATTTGTACCTATTTGACCATCATAAAAATCAGTGGCATTTGGATTTCAATCTATCTCCCACCCACCCCGCTGAAAAACAACACTCCTCCTTTGATATTGCCACCTCCCTACCAGAATCTTTAATTGAAACCGCTCTCGGCCGCATTAAATTAAATTTTTCCAATCCTTCGGAACCAACACCCAGCGTTGCTGGCAACCTAACCAAAGATCTTGAAATTATCCTTGACAGCAGTCGAGCAGATTGGTCTGCGGCAACATGCAGGCGACTTTGGCCGGCCTTGCTTTCCGAAGCAGAATGGCGAAGGTCTAACCCTGGCTTATTGAATCGTTGGTACAACTTGGCCGGATGGATTCTACGCCCTGGATTCGGCTATCCCCAAGATTCCTTCAGGGTAGAACAGCTATGGAAAGCTTTACATTCCCCGGCCAAAGGAAATCCAAGCCTTAGGCAACCAGAAGGCGGTATTGAGTTTTGGGTACTTATCCGAAGGGTTGCAGGGGGATTAACTTCAGGCAAGCAAAATGCAATTGTTGATCGCCTCAAACCCTTTTTGTTGCCAACTAAAGGAAAGACCCCATTCAAACCAGCCACTGCTGAAATTTCCGAAATGTGGCGCTGCTCTGCTTGCTTGGAAAGAATTGACCTAGCAACCCGTGTTGCGCTTGGTGAAACCCTATTTCGAAAAATAAAAAGTTTTCCGGAAGAAGCTTTGGAATGGCAAATTTGGTGCCTGGGGAGGTTTGGCAATAGGCTTCCTGCCTACGGATCTGCTGCCTCGGTGTTACCTAGAGAAACAGTTACCGAATGGATACTAACCCTTTTAAAATGGCAGCCTAAATCTCAAACCTTCATGCAAAATCTTGGGTTGGCACTAGGCCAAATGGGCCGATCTGTTAACAATCCGGAAATTGAAATTGATCCCGAAATTAAAATCCAAATCTCCCAACGATTAATTGAAATGAAATGCCCCCAAACAATCCAAGATATGCTGGCAGGCCGCGGGGAACAACAAACCAACCATCTCGAATTCACTTTAGGGGAAGCACTACCCTTGGGCTTACGATTGGTGAATTCTGAAGATTAGAATCAAAAAATTAATTCCCCACAATCAGGTCGCGAGCTTTTCGGTATCTAAATAAGGTTTTTTCAACAATTTCATTCGGTAATGCTGGTGGGGGCGATTGCTTGTCCCAACCTGTGGTTTCAAGCCAATCTCGCATAAACTGCTTGTCAAAAGAATCCGGCGAAACTCCGGTTTGATATACCGCTAAATCCCAATAGCGGGAACTGTCTGGTGTCAAAACCTCGTCTATCAAGAGAATTTTATCACCAATTGTTCCAAACTCAAACTTGGTGTCGGCAAGAATCAATCCTTTACCCAAAGCGTGTTTGGCAGCTCGCGAATATATTTCCAAAGATTTTTCTCGCAAATAATCCCCAAGCTTTGCCCCAAGGGCATCCCTCATATCCTCATGCGAAATATTCACATCATGCCCGGTTTCAGCCTTGGTAGCCGGGGTGAATATGGGTTCTTCCAATTTGGAAGCTTGCACTAAACCCTTCTGCAAGGTGACACCCCCAACTGTTCCCGTCTCACAGTATTCTTTCCATCCAGAGCCTGCCAAGTAGCCTCTAACAACACACTCAAACGGAATTACCTTTGTTTTTTTCACTAATAAGGTTCTTCCATCCAGCGTTGATGCATTACTGGCAAAAGGCTCCCCCATCTCCATGGGGTTAACTGAAAGCAATTGCTCGCCAATACCTAGCAGCTTGAACCAAAAAATGGACATTTGTGTCAAAATTTTGCCTTTTCCCGGAATTGGATTGGGCATAACCCAATCAAAGGCACTGATCCGGTCTGTCGCAATCATGACCATTCGATCACCAAGGTCATAAAGGTCGCGAACCTTGCCACGGCGGCAAATCAAACCTGGAAAGTCAGTTTGCAATAAAGCGTCCATTTTCTGGATTAACCCCAAAACCCCAAAAAACAACCTAAACAAATCAACCTAAATTCTAGGAAGTGCCTGAGGTATGTTTTACAGGTGACAGTTCATAGATGCGAGGGACAACATGGCACAACCTCCACAAAACCAATTTTCAGCCCGGACCGATGCAGACGGGTGCTTTCACATCCTCTGGAATGATCCACGTTGCCATGACCGGAACACCAGCCAGTGCAATCGGATGTCATTAGATGCCTTGATCGAATTATCTGGAATTTTGGATCAAATACTTTCAGGCCCCTGCCCACCTATGGTCATGCTGGCCAGTGGGAATAAATATGGGTTTG
The DNA here is from genome assembly GCA_903912515.1 of uncultured Planctomycetaceae bacterium. GTDB lineage: Bacteria > Planctomycetota > Planctomycetia > Gemmatales > Gemmataceae > UBA6894. The sequence continues at coordinate 3,875 of CAIWHS010000484.1, read as the reverse complement.
GTTCTGGATATAGTTTTCATGATTTGGTTTGTTTGTCAAAAACCGGAATGATTGAACCAATAAAATCCACCCTTCAATCGTGCTGTGAAAAACTAGCCCAAGTTGGCTGTCCAACTATTGCTGCAATTTCTGGCGCATGTTTAGGCGAAGCCTTGGAATTAGCTGCCTGCTGCGATTACCGAATTGCCTATCAAACTAACCAAACCCGTTTGGGCTTTCATTCATTCAAAAGGGACTTCTTTCCTTTGCCCATTTCAATCGAAAGGATTTGCAACCTCATTGGCTTGGAGAGAGGCATAAAATTATCATTTGGCAACCAAAGCCTGGATGGGAAAACCGCCTATCGTTGGGGCCTAGTGGATTCGGCTCCCGATTCCGAATCAAAGCTGCGGGATGCAATCCATCAAATTCGGGGAAAAGCACTCTCACTTGGTAAAGGAAATTCCCCTGCACCGCCGAATTGGGTTCGTAGATTTATGCAATCCAATGCGTGGTGCCGCAGTTGGATTACGAGGGGCCTTCAACGTTGGCTAAGCCTCAATACACCGCAAAACGGGCCTTGGAACCAATTCTCGAAAAAATTCATACAGCTTTATGATGAAACAGATCAAAAATCCTTATCCCGAAAAGATATGGATAAACTTTGGTTAGATGCAGCACAATCATTTGGATGCCAAAACTCTTGGCACATTTCGGATCGGTTAGTTAATCTAGAGATATCGCAAACAAATCCAATTAAGCCATTATCGGTGGGCCTTGATCAATTCACCAAATCAGTCAGTCCATTAATTCCACCACCCCCGCCAATAGGAATTCCAATAAAAATTGTCGACCTAAAGTATTCATTTTTTCCTCAAAACATGGCCGGTAATTCAATTCATACTAACGGTAACTGCATTTCCGAGGATGACACTCTTTTACAGAACTTACTTTCGTGCGAATTGGCAATAGTATCCAATCACTGGCAAATATTGGTTCCGGAACCTACAAAAAAAAGTACTGATCCAGCAGGCATTACACCCTTCAAAGTTTTTTGGCAGGCTAAATCGCCATTCAAACCCAAATGCTTGCTTTGGGGACCTTTTTCCAACAAAACCCAAACATGGGGCGTTCTTACAGGTAATGAAATGGAATGCGCCCCCGTTGCGAAGGCGCTGAAGTATTTGGGAATCCATTGCACTATTTCAGAACAAATTGAAAATTCCTGGTTTCCGATAATTGCAAATTTTTTGCTTGAAACAATTCAACTTCTAGCGCAGGGTATAGAACCGATTGCCCTCGATCTGGAGGCACGGAAAAAAGGCTGGTTAATCGGCCCATGTCTTTTCTTACAAACATGTGGAATGGAACACGCATCAAACATAATATTAGAAAGATGTAAAATTAATTTCTGGAACAACCAAAATACTAATGAACTTGGGCATGCATTTGGTCGATTTGTCCAAAAATCTATTTCCAAGCAAATCAAAACAAGAAGTACGGCTTTAGAATGGATGAAAATCCAAAAAAAAGGTGCCCCCTATTTGGCAACAGGTCTCAACAAACAATGGCAGAAAGAATCTGGCATACCAAAAGATATGACATTAAACTCTCTGCCCCCAGTTCAACGATTGGTGGAAGCTTTGGACCGAATTGAAAGGGCCGGAATCAAGGCCCTTTCTGAACTCCCCCAAACATCTCAAACTGAAGGTCTCCTAGGTGGATTCCATGCCCTGCTGGGCTTACCTGGGTGGAGACTTGCCGAATTAACTAAAAAACATGGACTGAAAATTGATTTATTCGTATAATGATTGGCTAATTCCTTGAAAAATCTATGCCTTTATCATTCATGAATTTTTGGAACTTATCCACAGGTTTTTATTAACACCAAAATCCAATATGCTAAATTCTAATAAAAGCCCTTCCTTGGCAATCAATTTGAAAACAGACCAATTAAGGACCTACGCCATGACCCACGATGAACGATTCGCTCAACTACATCTTCAGCTTCCCAATCCAGCAAAACCTGTTGCCAAATATAAAATGGCAGTAATTACTGGGAAACTTATGTTCCTTTCTGGTCACGGGCCGGCTCGAATCAACCCAAACACACCGGTTCAAGGCAAAGTTGGGGCTGAATTGACTTTGGAACAAGGTAAAGAATCAGCCAGAGCTGTGGCCTTAAATATGCTTGCCACTTTAAAGGATCAACTCGGAAGCCTTAATAAAATCAAACGGTTAGTAAAAACCCTAGCACTTGTTAATTGCAGCCCTGATTTCGGGGATCAGCCTAAGGTGGTGAATGGGTTTTCCGAATTAATGGCCGAAGTATTCGGCGAGGAAAATGGGGTTGGGGCGAGAAGCGCCATGGGTACCAATAGCTTGCCTGGCAACATGCCCGTGGAAGTTGAATGCATTTTTGAATTGGAATAACCACCTTATAACTCAACCCATTGATGGTTCCAACTGCTTGTTTTTCCTGTGTTAACAGTTTTTTTGACGATTTATCGAATTAACGGCCTATAGGCTTATTGGCAGTTGAAGCCATAGATTAGGATTCTTCAAAAAACTTGTGGTAATGGATGCTGGCATGCCGTATCAAATATCCAAAGCTTTTGCTTTATCCAGGGAACTTCTTTGAGATGAGCGGATTACAACTCCCCGGTAACACCTCCTCTCCTTCTGCTGTCAAGAAGGCAATCGAAACGGGTGAAGGAATTTTGCGTTTGGCACCCACATGGGTTCCGCGTTCCTTTCTTATGCCAGGGCGCCGCATCAAGCTTGCACCCCAAGACATTTACGCATTTGGTTCCCATCGAGGAGGCATTGACGAACGATGGTTTGCCTCTACCACACCTGCTGCCAATGACAATCGGACCATTGACGAAGGCCTTAGTTATACCGTTGTTGAGGGAAAAAAAGCTTTCACACTGCGCGAAGCTGTTGAGCATGAAGGTAAGGCGCTCCTAGGCGATGCCATGTGGGCCAAGTACAAGCGCTGGCCTGTTTACAGCAAATTTTTTGATAACATGGGGCCAATCCCTCATCACATGCATCAATCGGATGAACAGGCAGCACTTGTTGGCCAGCAAGGAAAGCCAGAATCTTATTATTTTCCCCCTCAACTCAATTCAATAGGCAACGACTTCCCCTTCACCTTCTTTGGTTTCGAGCCCGGAACAACCAAGGAAGAAATTCGGCGATGCCTTGAAAATTGGAATAAGGGCGATAATGGTATTTTGAATTATTCAAAAGCTTACCGGCTTCAACCCGGAACCGGATGGCTGGTGCCCCCTTGTGTGCTTCATGCCCCAGGCAGTTTGGTCACCTACGAACCCCAATGGGGATCAGATGTTTTTGGCATGTACCAATCCATGGTTGAAGGGCGAGCTATACCATGGTCTCTTTTGGTAAAAGATATGCCTCAAGACAAACACTATGACCTCGATTTCATAATCAACCAGCTCGATTGGGATGGAAATGTCGATCCCCTCTTCAAAGAGCACCATTTCCTCGAGCCTATTGATGTGGCAGAAACTACCTCCAACGGTTATCAAGACAGATGGATTGTTTATGGGAAAGTAAAAGGTAAAGAGCTGTTTTCCGCCAAGGAATTGACAGTTCAGCCCGGTGCCCGGGTTACCATTAAAGACAATGGGGCCTACGGGTTAGTCTCAGTTCAAGGCTGTGGCAAAATCGGCAAACATGCACTCAGAACCCCTGCGATGATTCACTTTGGTGAATTAACTGATGACGAGTTCTTTGTTAGCGCAAGTGCCGCCCAAGAAGGAGTTGTTTTTGAGAACCATGGAGTAGAGCCAATGGTTACTTTGCGCTACTTCGGGCCCGATGTTAATCCTGGTGCGCCAATTGTTGGCACCAAGTCTATAAGGTAA
>CAIWHS010000483.1 GCA_903912515.1 uncultured Planctomycetaceae bacterium | reverse complement strand
TTGGGGACTTGGAACTCAAAGGGTTACTGGATTCCAACTTTGCAACTTTGCAAGCCCCGCCCTGTGCTCTTGTGGATTTGGAACTTAAAGGGCCGCTTATTTCCAAGTCCCCAACTCCCCAACTCCCCTGCGCACTTGGGGACTTGGGGAGTTGGGGAGTTGGAACTCAGTGGGGCTTCTGCCTTTTACCCAGCGAGTACTTCACAAAATCAATCAGCCCAGCATACTTGCGGCCAGGATCGATATAATGCTCAATCACATAGAAGGCAAAGTAATAGGCCCGGCAGAAACCCCAAACGGCGGTGGCGAGTAGGATTGCGGTCATCCAATCAAAATGGAGGGTGAGCAAAAGCGCTGAGGCCATCAGGCCCACCAGGAGCATCAGGCCACCCTTGATGTACAGAAGCTTGGGATTGCGGATGTCGCCTAGCATGGTCAGCCCCCCTTCAGTGGGTGGGTTCGGTCGGTCAGAGGTACCGGCACGCGGGCCCCCTTCAGCGCCGCCTGATAAACCGCCATCACCATCTCCACCGCCGCCAAGGCGTTGGCACCGCTGCAGGCGAGTTCTCTTTTCGGCTGGAGGATCGACGCGAGCAGGTCATCGGCCACATGGCCGTTGGGTACCACCGGCTGCGGGCCCGATTTTTTCGCCCCCACCGTCAGGGGTTTCCAGTCGGCGCCTTTGCCCTCCTTGCCCCACAGGGCACCCGGGCGCGTGTAAACCCGCTGCGTGCCATCCATGATGATGCGAGCGGCACCCTGCGTTCCCAGCAGCTCCAGACCCCACGGGTCCAGCAGGTCCTTTAGCTTGTTTCGGCTGGTGAAACTGCCGAGGACGCCGCTGGTGAAGCCGAACTGGGCGCTGATCTCGTCGCCGGCCACCGGGCCCACCCAATCCTTGGTCAGCCGGCCGTCCCCGGCGGTGATCGGCCTGCCCTTCTGCGTGACCGTCGCCTGGCACCAGGCCACTGGGCCGGCAAACAGGCGCATCAGATCGAACAGGTGCGTGCCCAGCACCATCATGTCCTCGCCACCGGCGCGCGCGGCGTCCTGCTTGCCCCAGGCGCGAATCTCCACCAGGTCGCCCAACAACTCTTCACGCCGCGCCGCCAGCATCGCCACCGATGGCTCGATGCGCATCTGATGCGCCACTGCCACGCGCAGGCCCCTGCCCTGCGCAAGGGCCAGGATCTCATCCCCCTCCGCTGGGTTGGTGACGAACGGCTTTTCCAGCAGCAAGTGGGCGCCGGCCTTCAGCGCGTCCATCGCCATGGCATGATGCTGGTCGGTGTGGCGGCTGGCGATCACCACAATCTGGGGCCGCTCCTCCTTCAGCATTTCCCGATAGTCGGAATAGCCTTTTTGGGCCCCGGCGCTGGCCAAGGCCTTGGCCAGACCGTTCTGGTTTGGATCGGCGATGGCGGTCACAGCCACATCGGCACGGTGAGCGAACAAGCGTTCCATACCGTGGCCGTAGTCACCCCTGCCGGTAACGCCGATCACCACGGCCCGCAGCGGGGGAACTTCCTTGGCCCAAAGCGGGGCGGCCAGCGCGGCAGCCGAGGCGGCGGTGAAGGTTCGGCGAGAGTGCGTCATTTTGGGGCTCCTTATTCCAACAGTGGTTCGAGCACCACTTTCCAACGGGCATAACCTTTTTCATTCAGGTGCAGGTTGTCTTCCAGAAACAGTGTGGGGTCGGGCTGGCCATCTGGCCCCAAAAGCGGCGTGAAGGTGTCGACAAAGGTCGCCTGACAGGCAGACTGCTCGCATAGTTTGCGCAGGCGCTGGTTGGCTTGTTTTTGGGCCGGCATTTGGCTCACCCGGGCCACGCTCGGCTTGATCGCCAGCCACCAGATTCGCGTGCCGGGCAGTTTTTGGGCCATTGTTTTTGCAAACAGCTCGGCTTGGTGGATCACCGCATCGACGCTGAAGCCCTCGTTGAGGTCGTTGTCCCCCTCGTACACCACCAGCCGCTTGGGCCGGCAAGGTAGGATCAGCCGCGGGGCAAAGTGGTTTAGATCGACCAGCCGCGAACCGCCAAATCCCAAGTTGCAGGTTTTCAGCTTGGGGAAGGCCTGGTCGAGGGCCCACAAGCGAATGCTGGAACTCCCGCTGAAGAGAATGACCTCATCGCCCAAAGGCCCCAGCCCCTTGGCCTCAAACGCCGCCACCTCGGGCTCAAAATCGGCCGGGGTTTTGGGGGCCACTTGGGACTGACCCACCGCACTAGCCACCGGTTTGGCGCACCCCGCCACCCCAGCCAGAAACAGAACTAACAACACCCCGGCACCTGCTACCGGGCGCCTTGGCAAGAGTGGGATGGCATAATTCAGACTCGGCATGGCAATCCTTGGGCCCAAGTCCTTGTATACAACCGCTAGCACGAGTATTTTAACATTTGGCCAAATGAGTGCCTGATTTCCCATGGCCCGGTTCCGAGTCTACCCCATGACCCGCATTTTCTTGTTGTTCGGCTTGCTAGGCGGTTTGGCCTTTGTTGGTTGTGGCAAGCCACCCGCCCTGCCTGCGCCCGATTTGGCGCCGGCGGTGGTCACCAGCAAGGTGCTGCAGCAAACCGTCACTGACAGCGTCGAATTCACCGGCCGTCTCGACGCGGTGAACTATGTCGATATCAAAGCCCGCGTGACGGGCTACATCACCAAGACGCCTTTCAAGGAAGGCGACATGGTGAAGGAGAACGACATGCTGTTTGAAATTGACAAACGGCCCTTCAAGTCGAAACTCGATGACGTGAAAAGCCAACTGGTGTTGCAAGAGGCTAAATACAGGCTGGCCAAGGCCGACAATCTGCGGGCCAAGGAGGTTGCCAAAACACCGGGCGCCATCAGCGTGCAAGAATTGGACAAATACCAAGCCGCTGAGGAGGAAGCCAAGGCCGCTGTGGAGGCGGTGAAGGCTGGCAACGAGATCCACGAGCTGAACCTGGAATTTTGCCGGGTGATCTCGCCCATCAGCGGGCGCATCAGCCGTTACTACTTCACCCTTGGCAACCTGGTCAACCAAGATAGCACGCTGCTCACCACTGTGGTCTCTGAAGATCCTATTTATGTTTATTTTGACACCGACGAGCGCACCATCTTGCGGGTGAAGCGGCTGATGCAGGAAGGCAAAATCCCCGCCCGCGACAATCAGGAGCAGATCACCTTCCAGCTCGCCCTGCAAGATGAGACCGAATTCAAGCACACCGCCCGGGTGAACTTCATCAACAACAAGATCGACCCGCTTACCGGCACCATCACGGTGCGCGGCGTGCTCGATAACCCGCTTGTGGGTGGCAGAGCCAGGCTGTTCATTCCGGGCATGTTCTGCCGGGTGAAGCTGCCCATTGGCGGCCCGCGCGAGGTGACGCTGGTCAGCGAAAAGGCCGTCGGCACCGATCAGGGCAACAAGTTTGTCTATGTGGTGGGCGATGACAACAAGGCTCTCAGCCGCCGGGTGCGTCTGGGTGCGCTGCAACCCAATGGCCTGCGCGTGGTGGAAGAGGGGCTGAAAGCCAACGAGAAAATCGTTGTCACAGGCATTCAGATGGTGCGCCAGGGCGAGCCGGTCACCCCCGAAGAGGTGGCCATGCCCACCTCGGATAGCCCCGCCCCCGCCTTTCCCAAGGCTGCAACCGAAGTGAAGCCCGAGGTTACAGCGCCCAAGTCTGGGGCTAAAACCGCGCCTGCAGCAGTTCCTGCAGTGCCGGGGTCAACACCGCCAACCCCAAACAAGAAATAAGTGGCATCCAGTTTGGAGCCGTTTATCTGATAACACGGTGAAGCCCGCGTGATCTCGAACTTTTTTATCGATCGGCCCATCTTCGCCTCGGTGTTGTCCATCTTCATGGTCATCGCCGGGGCCTTGGCCGCTTTGGGCCTGCCTATCTCGCAATACCCGCCCATTGTACCGCCCACGGTGCAGGTGGCGGTCACCTACCCGGGCGCCAGTTCGCAGGTGGTGGCCGATACGGTTGCCGCGCCCATCGAGCAGCAAGTCAACGGCGTCGACAACATGCTGTACATGTGCTCCACCAGCGACAACACCGGCGCTTACAACCTGATTGTCACCTTCACGCTGGGCACCGACCTCAACGCCGCGTTGGTGGCGGTGCAAAACCGGGTCAATCTGGCCGTGCCGCAATTGCCCAAGAGTGTGCAAAAACAGGGCCTGACCATCAAGAAAAAGTCGCCCAGCATTTTGATGGCGGTGAACATCTTCTCGCCCAAGGGCAGCTACGACGACATCTTCTTGTCGAACTACGCCACCATCCACCTGAAGGATGAGCTGTTCCGGCTCGAAGGTGTGGGCGACATCACCTTTTTGGGCCAGCGCGACTATTCGATCCGCGCCTGGCTCGACCCGCAGCGCATGGCCGCCCACAACATTTCGGCAGGCGAGGTTTCCAGCGCGGTGAAGGCGCAGAATGTCGCCATCTCGTTTGGGCAACTGGGCCAGCAGCCGGCGCCCGCAGGCCAACAGACGCAGCTCACCCTCAACGCCTTGGGGCGCCTCTCCACGCCCGAGGAGTTTGGCGAGATCATCGTGCGCGCCAGCAACTCGCAGCCGGGCGATGTGTCGCCCCAAGTGCTGCGGCTGAAGGATTTGGCGCGGCTGGAACTGGGGGCTAACAAATACGACCAGTCGGCCACCTCGAGCGGCCTGCCTGCGGTGGCGCTGGCCATCTTCCAGTTGCCTGGCACCAACGCCCTCGATGTGGGCAACGCCGTGCGTAACAAGATGGCCCAACTGAAAAAGGCCTTCCCTGCCGACCTCGATTTCAAGATCAGCTACGACACCACGCCGTTCATTGGCGAATCGGTCGAAGATGTGGTGAACACCCTGCGCGACGCGGTGGTGCTGGTGGGTGTGGTGGTGCTGGTGTTTTTGCAAAACTGGCGCGCAACAATTATCCCGCTCATCGCGGTGCCGGTGGCTATTGTGGGCACCTTCGCCGCCATGGCGGCCTTGGGCTTCACCATCAACAACATCTCGCTGTTTGGTCTGGTGCTGGCCATTGGCATCGTGGTCGATGATGCCATCGTGGTGGTGGAAAATGTCGAGCGCTGGCTGGCGCAGGGCTTCACCCCGCGCGAGGCTGCCCGCAAGGCGATGGAAGAGGTGACAGGCCCGGTGGTGGCGGTGGCGCTGGTGCTGTGCGCGGTGTTTGTGCCTTGCGCCTTTATTAGCGGCATCACCGGTCAGTTCTTCCGGCAGTTCGCCGTGACCATCGCTATCTCCACGGTCATTTCGGCTTTCAACTCGCTCACGCTGTCGCCCGCGTTGGCAGCTATTTTGCTCCAACCGCACGGCGCCAAGCCCGACTGGTTCCAAAAACTCATCAACCTGACCCTGGGCTGGTTTTTCAAGATCTTCGAATGGTTCTTTGGCGGCATGATCGCAGCCTATGGCTTTTCGGTCCGTTGGCTGGTGCGGCTCACGGTGTTGGTGCTGCTGGCTTATTGCGGGCTGCTGGGGGCCACCGGCTGGCTGTTTGGCAAGGTGCCCAAGGGTTTCATCCCCGCCCAAGACCAGGGCTATTTGCTGATGAATTTGCAATTGCCCGAAAGTGCCAGCGTGCAGCGCACCCAGGAGGTGATGGCGCGCATGGAGAAGATCGCCCTGGCCACCCCGGGCGTGAAAGACACGCTTTCGGTCTCGGGCTTCACCGTGCTACTCAGCATGTATGGCTCCAATTATGGCTCGATGTTCGTGATGCTCGAACCCTTCGAGGAGCGGGTGCGCGACCCCGAAAAGTCGGGCACCGTCATCATGAACAAGCTGCGCAAGACCTACCACGACCAGATTCGCGACGCCCAAACGGCGGTGTTTGGCGCGCCGCCCGTGCCCGGGTTGGGAACTGCCGGCGGCTTCAAGTGCATGGTGGAAGACCGTGGCGATTTGGGCCTGCACAACTTGGAGCGATTCACCAACCTGTTTTTGGAGGAGGGGCGCAAAAACGAGGGCTTCTTCGGCCTGTCGACCATGTACAGCGCCAGCGCCCCGCAACTGTTCGCCGATATCGACCGCGCCAAGGCACGCGCCCTGAAAGTGAAGGTGGAAGATATCAACCAGGCCTTCGACACGCTCATCGGCTCCGACTATGTCAACAACTTCAACGCCTTTGGCCGCTACTGGCAAGTGAACCTAATGGCCGATCTGGATTATCGCAATAACTTGGGCAAGCTGAACCTGCTGCAGGTGCGCAACGCCTACGGGCAGATGGTGCCTTTGGGATCGCTGGTGGAGGTGCGCGACACCACCGGGCCGGGCATGGTGATGCGCTACAACCTGTACCGCGCGGCCCCCATCAACGGCATGGCCCTGCCATGGATCCTCAGCTCCACCGACGCGATGGACACCCTGGATTCCATCGCCAGCAAAACCATGCCCTCGGCCATCACCACCGAATGGACCGAACTGAACCTGCTGCAACGGCTCGAGGCGACCGACTGGCGCAATAAGATTGTCTTCCCCATGGCGGTGGTGTTTGTCTTTTTGGTGCTGGCGGCCCTGTACGAGAATTGGGCGCTGCCACTGGCGGTGATTTTGGTGGTGCCCATGTGCCTGCTCTCAAGCGTTGTGGGCGTGGCCATCGCGCGCATGGACATCAATATTTTCACGCAGATCGGCTTTGTGGTGCTGGTGGGGCTGGCCAGCAAGAACGCCATCCTCATTGTTGAATTTGCCAAGCAGCTCACCGACGAGGGCAAGCCGCCGCACGAGGCGGTGGTCGAGGCCTGCAAGATGCGGCTGCGGCCCATCTTGATGACCTCGCTCGCCTTCATTTTGGGCGTTGTGCCTTTGGTGGTGGCCAAGGGTGCGGGCGCCGAGATGCGGCGGGCATTGGGAACTGCTGTCTTTAGCGGCATGCTCGGCGTGACGGTCTTTGGCCTGTTTCTCACGCCGGTCTTTTTCTTTGTCATCCAGTGGCTTTCGGCCCGGCCTTCTTTCAACACCCCCATCATGCGGCGGCTCGCCATGGGCACTCACCTGCTGCTCAACTTCCTCACCCTGGGTTTGTTCCAACTTCTGCGCAAGGGGGTTGTGCTGCAGCCGGCCCCGGTAGCGCGCCCGGCGGTCAACCCGGTCCAACCCAAAAACTCCCCGGCCCCCGGCCCCGAGTCCCCACAGCCATGATCTCGCACTTTTTCATCGACCGGCCCATCTTTGCCGCCGTGTTGTCCATCCTGATCACCATCGCCGGCTCGGTGGCGGTGCTGGGCTTGCCCGTGGCGCAGTACCCCGAGATCACCCCGCCCACAGTTCTCGTTACCGCCAGTTACCCGGGCGCCAACGCACAGACCGTGCTCGACACCGTGGCTGCCCCCATCGAGCAGCAAGTCTCGGGCGTTGAAAACGCCCTCTACATGACCTCGCAATGCACCAACGATGGCAACTACTCCCTCATGGTCACCTTCAAAGAGGGCATGGATGCCAATATGGCCCAGGTGCTGGTGCAGAACCGCGTCTCGCTGGGCCTGCCTGTGGTGCCCGACCTGGTGCAGCGCCAAGGCGTGCCGGTGAAGAAAATCTCGCCCAGCACCATGATGATCGTCAACCTGGTCAGCGGCAAAGGAGACGACGGCCAAGCCGTTTATGATGACCTCTACCTGAGCAACTACGCCACCATCCAGATCCGTGACGAGCTGCTCCGCCTGCCCGGCGTGGGCAATGTCACCTTCATGGGCGAGCGCGACTACTCCATGCGCGCCTGGCTCAACCCCGAGAAAATGGCCAGCCTGGGCCTGACCACCGACCAGGTGGTGATGGCGCTGAACCAGCAAAACCTGCAGGTGGCCGCCGGCTCCATCGGCCAGCAGCCCGTGCCCACAGGCCAGCAGTTCCAGCTCATCATCAACACCCTGGGCCGCCTGACCGACCCCGAGCAGTTCCGCGATGTGGTGGTGAAAGTGGGCGGGCCCATCGTCACCCCGGGCAAGGAAGGCAACACCGAGGGGATCATCCGCCTGGGCGACATCGCCCGGCTGGAGCTGGGGGCCCAGCAATATGATCAATCGTGCGCCCTCGACGGCGAGCCTTCTGTGGCGCTGTCCATCTTCCAGTTGCCCGGCTCCAACGCCCTGGCCACCGCCAAGGGTGTGTATGACAAGATGGACCAACTGAAAAAGCGCTTCCCCAAGGGGCTGGATTATAAAATCGTTTACGACACCACGCCTTTCATCAAGGAATCGATTGTCGAGGTGTTCAAGACCCTGCGCGACGCCATCGCTCTGGTGGCGATTGTGGTGCTCATCTTCCTGCAAAACTGGCGCGCCACCATCATCCCGCTCATTGCCGTGCCTGTGGCTATTGTGGGCACCTTCGCCGCCATGGCCGCCATGGGCTTCAGCCTGAACAACCTGTCGCTGTTCGGCCTGGTGCTGGCCATTGGCATCGTGGTCGACGACGCCATCGTGGTGGTGGAGAATGTCGAGCGCTGGTTGGCCGAGGGCTACACCCCGCGCGACGCGGCGCGCAAGGCGATGGACGAGGTGACCGGCCCGGTCATCGCGGTGGCGCTGGTGCTGTGCGCGGTGTTTGTGCCTTGCGCCTTCATCAGCGGTATCACCGGCCAGTTCTTCCGCCAGTTCGCCATCACCATCGCCGTCTCCACGGTGATCTCGGCCTTCAACTCGCTCACCCTGTCGCCCGCCCTCGCGGCCATCTTGCTCAAGCCGCACGGCGCCAAGCGCGACCCGCTCACCTGGCTGATGGATGTCACCTTGGGCTGGTTCTTCAAGCTGTTCAACGCCACCTTTGATTTCGCCACCGGGGTGTACACCCGCATTGTGGCTGGCCTCTTGCGAATCAGCTTGTTGGTGCTGGTGGTGTATGTGGGCCTGCTCTATGGCACCTACTGGAGCTTCACCCACACCCCCACCGGCTTCATCCCGCCCCAAGACAAGGGCTACCTGCTGCTGAATGTGCAACTGCCCGACGGCGCCAGCGTGCAGCGCACCCAGGCTGTGGTGCGCAAAATTGAGGCCATCGCCCGGTCCACCGAGGGGGTGGGCCACACGGTCGCCATCGCGGGACAGTCGCTGCTGCTGGGCGCCAACGCCCCTTACTATGGCTCGCTGAATGTGATCCTCAAGCCCTTTGAAGAGCGTCGCGGCCTCTCGGGCGACGACATCGCCATCACGCTGCGCGAGCGGCTGGGCAAAGAGGTGCGCGAGGCCAGTGTGGGCGTCTTTGGGCCGCCCGCCATCGACGGGCTGGGCAATGCCGGCGGCTTCAAGGTGATGGTGGAAGACCGCGGCCCGCTGGGGCTTCCTGCCTTACAGCAGGTGAGCGATGCGATCGTCTCGAAGGGCAACAAGGCCGAGGGGCTCACCGGCCTGTTCACCAGCACCCGCACTAACACCCCTTGGCTTTACCTCGACATCGACCGCGACAAGTGCATGACCATGGGTGTTGATTTGGGCGATGTGTTCAACTCGCTGCAATCGTTTCTGGGCTCGTACTATGTGAACAACTTCAACCAGTTTGGCCGCACCTGGCAGCTCAATGTGATGGCCGACCAGGAGTTCCGCTACCGCGTGGAAGACATTCTGCTCATCAAGGTGAAAAACAAGCTCGGGCAGATGGTTCCCCTTGGCACCATGGCCCAGGTGAAAGACTCAAGCGGCCCCGCGCTGCTCATGCGCTACAACATGTACTCGGCCTCGGCCATCTATGGCAACAGCCTGCCCGGTACCAGCTCGGGCCAAGCGGTGGAGCGCATCCAAGCTTTGGCCGACACCGAATTGCCGGCAGCCATGGCCTATGAATGGACCGAACTGACCTATCTGCAACTGGCGGCTGGCAACACCGCCATGATCGTTTTCGCCCTGGCGGTAGTGTTTGTATTTTTGGTGCTGGCCGCCCAGTACGAAAGCTGGTCGATGCCTATGGCGGTGATTCTGGTGGTGCCCATGTGCCTTCTCTGCTCGGTGCTGGGTGTGATGATGGCCCGCATGGATATCAACATCTTCACGCAGATCGGCTTTGTGGTGTTGGTGGGGCTGGCTAGCAAGAACGCCATCCTCATCGTTGAGTTTGCCAAGCAGCAAATGGAAGAGGGCAAGGCCTGCCGCGATGCGGTATTAGAGGCCTGCCGGCTGCGCTTGAGGCCCATCCTGATGACCTCGTTCGCGTTCATTTTGGGCGTTGTGCCATTGGTGGTGGCCGAGGGTGCAGGCGCTGAGATGCGCCGCACCTTGGGCTTGGCGGTGTTTTCTGGCATGCTGGGCGTCACCCTGTTCGGCATCTTTCTCACGCCTGTGTTCTTCTTTGTGATTCAGTGGCTAACCGGCGGCAAAGTTACAGCCAAGCCGCCCCCTGCCCACACACCTGCCCCTGCTCCCGCTGGGCACCACTAACCTTTTGGTCGCGCTCAACTTTGCAAGAATAAAATTGTGGGGGGTAGCCTGTAGAGTTGCATAGTTGCAAAGCTGGTCACTTTTGTAAGGGCTTTGCGCCAAAGCCTGCCTGCCCTTAAAATGCGATTAAGGAAGCGGAAAAACACCATGTCTGCCACCATCACCACACGCAAGTTCAC
>CAIWHS010000482.1 GCA_903912515.1 uncultured Planctomycetaceae bacterium | reverse complement strand
TCGCTGGAAAGCCTGCGCTCGGCGGTGAGAACAAACTGCTGGCGTTCATTCAGTTCCAGTGCCTGCCGCTCATCCTGCAACGAACGGATAAGCCCCGCATTAGCATCAAGGGTTTGCTTTTGCACTTCGTTTTGCTGCTTGCCTGCTTGTTCCAGCACGGCATTGGCCACCGCCAGCTCACGGATTTTCATGGCTTCCGCACTTTTGGCATCAATGCCGAGCTTGCGGATTTGCATTTCTGCCGCCTGTTCGCCCTTCACCCGCGCCACCGCGTCTGCCCCTTGGCGCATCGCGGCGTTGAGTTGTTCAATCTGCTGCTGTTCGCGCTGCAGGGTATCGATCACCTCGCCCGTTTCCTGTTGCTTACGGGCGGCTTCGTAGGCCTTTTGCGCTTCTTCTTTTTTGCGCTGTTTGGCGGTTTCGGTGGCGGCGTTTTCGAGGATCTGCCGCTGCACGGCATCCAGTTCCGCCTTGATGCGGTTCACCTCTTCCCGTGCTTGAACGATGCGGCGGCCACCCAGCAGGCCATCACTCTCATTGTTCAGTTGCTGCGAAGCATTCAAATCCGCCGTTGCCTGTTGCAATCGTGCGGTTAAATCCCGAAACTGCTCATCCAGCGACGGGTCACTGAATAAGCCGCGCAGGCCATTCACCGTGCGCAAAATAACGGTTTTATAGGCAACATCCACCTGCTGGGTGAAACGATTCCATTCATCTTCAAGGGCTTGGGTCTGTTTGACCAGATCCTCGCCCATCACAAGGCCGAAGGCTTGGGCTTCCTTGGAAAGGCTGGCAATGCCTGCTTCCCCTTCGGACAGCAATTGCACGAGGCGCGGCCCAGCCTGCTTACCGAACAGATCAGAGGCCAAGGCGGCTTTTTCAGCCTCAGAACCCACACTTTCGAGTTTGCGAACAAACTCATCGAACACATCACCCGCGTTGCGGATGGTGCCGTCGGTGTTCAGCGCCGCGATTTGTAAGCGTTCAAACGCGCCGGCCGCCGCGCCGCCGCCTTCGCTGGCGACATCGCCCAGCCGCTGGTTGAGGGTACGGATGGCATCGTCCAGCATGTCCGCCGAAGCGCCGCTTTGTTCGGCGGCGTAGCGTAGTTCCTGCAGCCGCTCAACGTTAATGCCAATGCTTTGGGCCAAATCGCCCAGCTCCGCCGTTTTTATGACGGCGCGGTTGATACTGTCAAAGATCTGATTCCCCGCCGCCAGCGTTCCGGCTACAGCAAAAGCTCGCTTTAATCCGCCCACAACGGAACTGAGGGCCTGCAACTGGTTCGAGGCCGGCACGCCGGCCTGTTCAATACGTTTTAATGCCTGTTCCCCCGCGCGGCCAATATCCTGAAGCTCTCGCGCGACAACTTTGCCGTTTTCGGTGGCTAGGCGGATGGAGAGATTACGGGTTACCATGGGTGGTGTCGTTCATTGCTGCATGAAGGGCGGCGGGGATAGCCGGAAACAGTTCGGCAATCACAGCCGTGTCATAGCCGAGGCAGGATGCCAGTTGCAGGGCATCGGGCAGGTTTTGGGTGCGCAAGCCAATGTCCCACGCTTGCCAGCCTTGCAGCGTCTGCGGTTCGTAGCGTTGGTAAGGACACTCGTTGGTTAGCTCACTTGCACAGGGGAGTCGTTGCTCAACGCATCCGGCGCAGTAACGGGCGCCGCCGCAGAAGTGCCATTGGCAGCGCTCAAACAGGGCTTTTTTTCGGCGTCTAACAACTCCTTTAATCCCGTGTACTGCGTGCGGAACTCATCGGCCAGCGTCCAGAAACTCATCAAATCGCCCACGGTCTGGTTATTGACCGGGGCGGGTTCCTCGGAATCAGGCAGCAGTACCCCCTCCCACGCCAGAATGCCCACTTTCGCCAGCGCGGTGGTGAAGGCAGCGATGCGGCGGCCTTCCTCAAGGGCGGTATTTTCTGATGGGGTATCGCCCAGCTTCTGCCGTGCCACTGCCTGCGCCGCATAAAACACCGCGCTGGTGAACGGACGCACCTGCACACGTACACCCAGCTTTAAATCAATCCAATAGGGCTCGGTGGGTATTTTTAAAGATAACATAGATTTTTCCCTGTTTTTTAATGTGAAAGATGAATCAATAAGAGGCCACATCGTTCACCAAGGTAACGGTCACCATGGCGTTGGCCGCCGTGTTTCTGGCCCCTTGGAAATCGTAGGATGCCTCAACGCCGCCGGGGCCTTGGATGCCAATTTTGGGTTTGGGCAAATACACTTCATGGCACAGGATGACCAGCTTGTTGTTGGCATCAATCGTGTAAGAAAATTCCAAATCCACAGCCGTACCGGCACTGGCAAGGTCAATCAGGGTGTTGTCGGCATAGCGCACCGCCACGGACCCCGTGAGCGCGGCAATGCCGGGGTCAACACCGTCTAGCTTGCCGTCGCTGCGGATGGTTTCGATTTTCTCAAGGTTGTTGCTGTAGGTGACCGATGCGCTGGTGACATTGGCCAACGCACTGCCGCCTTGTTTGATCGCCCCCTGAAACTGGGAAAAGCGGGTGTAATTGGCCTGGGTGGGCGTGCCGCCTTGGGTGGCAGCGTTGCGAGTTTCGCCCTGACCGATGCAGTTGATGGTGGCGGTGGCCTCGCCGGAGCGAGTAAAATTGAACGCCATGGAATTGACACGCACGCCGGCCACCATGAAATACGCCGGAATTTGGGGCAGTCCCGTCTCCAAAGACAGGCTAGGCAGGCTGGTCGCCCCGGATTTGAAGGCATGGCTGTAGGGCGCGGCACTGCCCGTTGTGGTGGGGG
>CAIWHS010000481.1 GCA_903912515.1 uncultured Planctomycetaceae bacterium | reverse complement strand
GGATTGCCCGTTGGCGAGGATATGGAAGGGCGCGTGCTCGAGGATGTCTTCCTCGAACGGCGACCTGTCGAAACCCTGCCCACATGGGAAAACCCAGACGCTCCCCGCCAGACACGTGCGGAATCCGGCCCCGATGCCGACAAGGCCCTGCTCGAGCAATTCGTCGCCCTCGGCTACATCGACGAGGTCCCCGAGGATCCGGAACAGGCGCAGGTAGAAACCAGCCGCGAAAACGACTGGAACATGGCCCGCGCGCTGATGTACGCCCAGCGGTTCGAGCAGGCCCTCCCTCTTCTGGAAGGCTGCCACCACGCCCAGCCCGCCCGCCCCGACTTCGCCCAGGTGCTGGCCCAGTGCCAGATCCGCCTCGGCCTGCTCGAGGAGGCCGAGGCAACCATCGACAAGGCCCTGGAAACCTTCGGCCGCGCCGAGGAGGCGAAGCTGGTCAAGGCCTCCATCGCCATCCAGCGGGAAGATTTCGCCAACGCCCTGTCCCTGCTCCAACAAGTCGAAGAAAAGACCGCCGGCGAGGTGCAAACCCAACTGATGCTCGCCCGCAGCTACGCTGCCCTCAGGCAATGGCCCAAGGCCGAACAGTCGGCCAACCGGGTGCTCCAGGCCGATCCCCACAACCCGCAGGCCCACCTCGAGCTTTCACGCATCCACCTGCACGAAGGCCGCGCCGACCAGGCCGCCGAAAGCGCGCTGGAAGCCATCGGCCTGCAATACGGCAACCCCATGGGCCACTTCCTGCTGGGTGCTGCGTTGGTGGCATCCAAAAACTGGCCTC
The DNA here is from genome assembly GCA_903912515.1 of uncultured Planctomycetaceae bacterium. Classification (GTDB taxonomy): domain Bacteria; phylum Planctomycetota; class Planctomycetia; order Gemmatales; family Gemmataceae; genus UBA6894. The sequence continues at coordinate 1,267 of CAIWHS010000481.1, read as the reverse complement.
AGGCGGAAACCGCGCTCACAAACAGCCTCAAGCTCGCCCCAGGTTTCCTGCGCGCCCACCGCCTGCTGGCCCGGGTCTGCCGCCAGACCGGCGACCACCAGCAAGCCCGCCACCACCTCGACCAATCACTCCGCTACCGCCAAACCACACGCAATGAGGAAACCCGCAAAGTCACCGCGCTCCGCGAAGCGTCGGCCACCCGCGCCAGCATCCGCCATCAGGCCGATGCCGCGCGGCAGGAAAAAGCCGACCAGGCCAAGCGTGAGGCCGAATCCATCGAACCGGTCGAGGTAGTGGTGGTCTCCGGCCTGCCCCGGTCAGGCACCTCACTGATGATGCAGATTCTCAAAGCCGGTGGCATGGACATCCTCACCGATGGCCAGCGCGCGGCCGATGAGGACAACCCCCAAGGCTACTGGGAATGGGAAGAAATCAAGAAACTCCCCAAAAACCCGCAACTGATCCGCCAAGCCGCCGGCAGGGTGGTGAAGGTGATCTCGGCATTGCTGGGCAGCCTTCCGGCCCCGCACCGCTACACCATCCTCTACATGACCCGCCCCGTCACCCAGGTGGTCGATTCCCAATGGGCCATGCTGGCCCGCCACAACCGCCTGCCCAGATCCGAGCGCGACCACCTGATCCGCGTGCAAGAGGAACACAGCCGCCAAATCCGCGAGGTGCTCAAGGCCAGCGACCGCGTGCAATACCTCGAAGTCTCCTACCCCGATCTCGTCGCCAACCCCCAACCCATCCTCACCCAACTCCAAACCCTCCTCGGCCCCCGCTTCACCCCCGGCCCCGCAGTCCTCCAATCCATTCGCCCAGACCTGCACCGCAACCGGACCTGATCACTAAAAAACCCCCTCCACCGCTCGCGCCCGTGCCCCGACAGATGATCCCGGTCATGGTAAAGCAATCCCCGCCCGTCCATCGCCGGGTAATGGTCACCCCCGCAGATCTGCTTCAACGCCGAAAGCAGATCAAGCATTTCCACTCCCCGGGCCACCAAATCCGACAGCACCCGCCTTTGCAACTCGTTCTGCGACGCGTGTTCCGTTTCCGGCGACCGCGTCCTACAAACCGCCAACGATTACAAAAAACATGTCTTCAATGGCGATCTCGGGCGCATTGAGGAAATCAATGTCGAGGAGCGCCTCCGTGAAGCCCTAAAAACACCCGACGAGGGCCACACACTCGAAGACGATTGAGCCAAATTCAAAGTCGCAAACCGGCCTGCCGCCAAATCATTGCCACAGTCATTCTGCAG
>CAIWHS010000480.1 GCA_903912515.1 uncultured Planctomycetaceae bacterium | reverse complement strand
TTTGTTGATACCAGCCTTGGCGGTGTGGGTGTATGTGGGCCACCGCCGGGCTGGGCCGCGCATCCGTTGGAACTGGGGCGGGTGGATTGCAGGTGCAACGGCAGGCTTCACCGCCCTGATGGCTTTGCTACACACCCAAGACCCCCGTCAGTGGAACGCGGAGGGGCCCTCGTCGGGCTCGCAATACTTTTTTCCCAGCGAGGCCCGCACGGCCACGGGCAATTTTATTCCGTCGCATGTGCTGATGGCTGATGAATACTGTTTGAAGTGCCATGGCGATGTGTACAAAGACTGGCTGCATTCGGCGCATCACTTTAGCTCGTTCAACAATCCGCCCTATTTGTTTAGCGTGCGGGAGACTCGCAAGGTGGCGCTGGAGCGGGATGGGAATGTGCAGGCCGCCCGTTGGTGCGCAGGCTGCCATGATCCGGTGCCGTTTTTCTCTGGGGCCTTTGATGACCCCAAGTTCGACGATGTGAATCACCCCACTGCGCATGCGGGCATTACCTGTACCACTTGCCATGCGATCACGCATGTCAACAGCACGGTGGGCAATGCGTCTTATACCATTGAGGAGCCGTTGCATTATCCGTTTGCCTTTAGCGACAACCCGATCCTGCAGTGGGTGAACAATGCGCTGGTGCGGGCGAAGCCGGATTTTCACAAAAAGACGTTTTTAAAGCCTATTCACCAAACCGCCGAGTTTTGCTCGACCTGCCACAAGGTGTCGCTGCCTTTGGCGCTGAACCATTATCAGGAGTTCACGCGGGGGCAAAACCATTACGATTCGTTTTTGCTATCGGGTGTGTCGGGCCATAATGCGCGGTCGTTTTACTATCCAGAGACGGCAAAGGAGAATTGTGCCGCCTGCCATATGCCCTTGAAGGCGTCGAACGATTTTGGCGCGAAAGATTTTGAGGGGAACGGCGAGCGCAAGGTTCACAACCATTTGTTTGTGGGTGCCAACACGGGCCTGCCAGAAATTGTGGCCCGCGAGAAGCGCTATGAGGGCAGGGCTGCAGAATTGAAAGCTGTTGCCGACAAGCAAGCCGAGCACCTGAAAAACAAGAAGCTGCGTATTGACCTTTTTGCCTTGAAGCTAGGCAATGCGATTGATGGGGAGTTGCTAGGGCCCATTCGCCCGACACTTCCCGAGTTGGAGCCAGGCCGGGAGTATCTGGTGGAGGTGGTCATCCGCACTTTGGCGGTTGGGCATGCGTTCTCGCAAGGCACCATCGACAGCAACGAGATTTGGGTGGAATTTACCGCGGCGACTGGGGGCAAGGTTTTTGCCAGCAATGGGGGGATGCAAAGACCGGGCGACGCGGGTGTTGTGGATGAACGGGCACACTTTATCAACGCCTTGGTGCTTGATCGCAGTGGCAACCGCATCGACCGCCGCAACCCGCAGGATATTTTCACCTCACTTTACGACAAGCAGATACCGCCGGGGGCGGCATCTGTCGTCCATTACAAGTTGAGGGTGCCCGAGGATGCCAAGGGCCCGGTGGAGCTGAAGGCAAAGGTGCGTTACCGGAAATTTGATCAAAAGTATCTGGAGTATATGTATCCGGGTGGCGAGATTCCGGTGCTGCGGGTGGTGGACATGTGCGAGGACATGGTGAGCCTGCCTGTGAAGGGCGGGGCTGCTGTGGTGGCGCAGGAGTCTTCCATCAAGCCTGCATGGCAGCGCTGGAATGACTATGGCATTGGTTGCCTGTTGGAGGGAGGTGCCAACGCCAAGCGGGGCGAGTTGCGCCAGGCCGAGCAGGCATTCGAGAAAGTGGCGGCAATGGGCGGTGACGCCTCGGGGCATGGTTGGTTGAACCAGGCTAGGGTACTGATTGCCGAGGGTCGGCTCGACAAGGCAGCCGAGGCACTGCAAAAGGCCCGGACAGCCGAACCGCCCGCACCGTGGTGGACGCTGGCCTGGTTCACCGGTCTGGCGGCGGCAGAAACGGCAGCGGATGCCCAAGGCTTTGACCAAGCCATCAAGGCATTCCGTTCGATTGTGGACCCGGCCAACCAGCCCAAGGAGCGGGGATTTGATTTTGGCCGCGATTATGTGGTGTGGAACCGGCTGGCCCTGACTTTGTTCCAAAGGGCCCAGCTTGAAACCGCTGGGTCGGAGAAACAAATCTATTTTCTGACAGAATCGGCCAAGGCTTATTTGCGTGTGTTGGCGGAAGATTCGGAAGATCAAGAGGCGCATTATGGCATAAGCCAAGCGTTGAATGACCTTGCGGGGGGCTGGGCCCGGCCGGTGGTGGTTCCTGGCCCGGATGAGGCCTGCATGACAGGCGATGAGCTGATCGCCATGGCCCAAGATGCCGCCAAGGCGGGTGAATTTGTCAGGCGCGAGGAATCTTTGCGGCTGATGGCCCATGGGATTGCGGGTTGGGCTGCGCAGTCGCCGCAGCCGAGCACGCCGCGGTGGTCGCCGCTACGTCGGGCCCTGAAGCCATTGGACGAGGCGCTTGGAAAAGCGTTGGAGTCTGGGGCAGACCCCAAAACCCGTGAGGCTATGGCTGGCATTTTGGCCCAAGGGCACCGTTTGGCGCACACCCTGCTGAAGCCTGACGATTTGGCCCGGGCCAAGACAACCACCGAATTTCGAGCCAAGCATGCGGCGGCCAATGCTGCGGCGGAATCCATTATTTTGTACCCCACCACGGGTGAACCAACCTGGAACAAGCCATGACAGAGAACAAACCCGAAGCCAATGACACTGGTGTTGAACCAACCCGGCCAGAACAGCGCACAGCAACCGGCATGATCATTGCGGCGGCAGTGATATTGCTGTTGATGATCGGCTTCGCGGTGGCTTGGTTTGCGATCACGGGCAAGAAAAAAGGCGAGGCCAAGTGGGTTGACCCGGGCAGGGTTGAAAACAAAAAGGCAGCCCAACCGGTGCCGGCTGTGGCTTGGGCCGATGTGACGGCCGGGGCCGGCATTTCTTTTAGCCACACCACGGGGGCTGTGGGCAAGAAGTTGCTGCCTGAAACCATGGGCGCTGGGGTGGCAGTGCTCGATATTGACAACGACGGTTTTCAGGATCTGTTTTTAGTGAATTCTTGCCCTTGGCCCGACCATGCAGGGGCGGCCAAGGGGCCTTGCCTGATGCGCAATCTGGGCAATGGCAAGTTTGAAGATGTGACCAAGGTGTGGGGGATTGACCGGGCCCACTACGGCATGGGTGCCTGCGCGGCTGATATGGACAATGACGGCTTCATTGACCTGTTCGTGACCGGGATTGGCGATTGCAGGCTGTATCGCAACCTTGGCGGCAAGGGGTTTGCGGATGTGACAACTGAGGCGGGCCTGAAGGAGCCGGTGGCGATGGCATGGGCTGCGTTGAAGGCCGACGGCTATCTGGCACACAGGGAAAGGGTGGATTTTCCATCTTCAGCGACCTTTGTTGATTACGATCTGGACGGGTTGGTGGACCTGTTTGTGTGCTCGTATGTTCATTGGGCCCCGGGTATTGATTTGGGCATTGCCTCGACCTTGACGGGAGACAAGCGTGGCTATGTTTCACCCCGCTCATTTGAGGGATCGCAGTGTCGGTTGTTTCGCAACACTGGGGCTGGGAAATTTATCGATGCCAGCGAGGTAGCGGGAGTGCGGGTGTTGGAGGATGAGGGTGTTGGAGCCAAGGCCCGCAAGCGTGATGTGGCCAAGTCGCTGGGTGTGGTGGCGTTTGACGCGGATAACGATGGTTGGCCCGACCTGATGGTGGCCAATGACACGGTGCGAAATTTTTTCTTCCACAACGAGCCCGATCCTGCGGTTATTGGTGGCAAGGGGCGGAAGTTTGTTGAGAAGGGGCTCACCCAAGGGGCAGCTTATGCGGAGGGGCAGGCTCGAGCGGGGATGGGGATTGAGTTTGGCGAGTATTTGCCGGGTAAAAGTGCAGTCTTTGTGGCGAACTTTGCCAATGAGCCGGTGACTTTTTTGGCGATTGACAATACGAGCACGCCGCCGCGATTTGCCGACCGTGCCTTGGCGGTGGGGTTGGCCGGTCCGGGCCCGCGGGTGCCGATGAAGTTTGGGGCCAGCCTGTTGGATTTTGATCTGGATGGTCGGCTTGACCTGCTGCTGTGCAATGGGCACTTGGAGCCGGACATTGGTTTGGTGCAAGCGAGCCAGGCTTTTCCGCAAGCACCGCGCCTTTTTTGGAACACGGGTACACAGCCGCGGGTGTTTGAAGGGGTTGAGGAGGCGGGCGATAATGCCGGACTGTTCAAGCCGATGGTGGGCCGGGGTAGTGCCTCCTTGGATTATGACGGAGATGGTGACCTGGATTTGGTGCTGACGGCCAACGGTGGGCCATGTCGGTTGGTGCGCAATGATCAGAAACTGGCCCACCATTACCTGCGGGTGAGGCTGGAGGGTGACGGCAAACGATGCAACCGGTCGGCATTGGGCGCAGTGGCAAGGGTGAGTGTGGGCGGGGTGGTGCATGAGCGGGTGGTGGCAGGGGCCCGGGGTTATTTGTGCCAGCCCGAACTGGTCCTGACCTTTGGGCTGGGTAAAGCCACAGCGGTTGACTGGTTGGAAGTGAAGTGGCCCTATCCGGAGGCGAAGTTTGAGCGGGTGGCGGTGGGGGAGGTTGACCGCGAGATGAGGGTGAAACAGGCTGGTGGTGGTTAATTCCAACCAAATAATCGGTAATTTCCGGCCTTTGGGGAACTAATTGTGGTCGGATGCAGGGCGGTGGCTAGCCAAAACCATCCGGTTACGAGATGATGGGAGTTGTCACCCACCCCCCGGAGCGCTAAGTCATGGATATTGCAGCGCTGGTTCTTTTGTTGAGTGTGCAGGCCGCGGCATGGCCGGTTGATTCGAGGGCGGAGCCCGCCAAAACAGCCGGGAAGGAAGCGGCCAAGGAAGAGAATCCGGCCAAGCAGCCCCTGAACAGTGATGGCAAAATGCCATTAACTGGGCTGGCACCCTCGCATACGGTTGCGAACCTGTGCGTGTATCAGTGCCCGGTAAGCACCTTGAATGCGGAATGCCAAGCCCATGTGGATCAGGGGTTGGGTTACTTTTATTCGTATGTTTGGATGGAGGCTACCCGGTCGTTTGAGACTGCGTGCCGGCTGGACCCTGATTGCGCGATGGCATGGCTATTTTTGGGTAGAGCCTGCGAAAAATGGGGCCCAGCAGACAAGCACAAGAACACCGCCTTTAAAAAGGCCGGGGCCTTGCGGGATAAGGCCGACCCCCGTGAGCGCTTGCTGATTAAGGCGTATTTGCTGGAGCGAGGGCTGGAGCCTGGTGCGGGAGACGGTGAGGCGCGCAAGAAGGCGGCCATCAAGCAGGTGGATGAGTTGCTGGCCCAGTTTCCGGAAGATCAGGAAGCTTGGTATGAGCGTGCCCAGCTGGCAGCGGGTGGCATGTTTGGCGGTAACGTGGCGGGGGCGCCTTTTTATCATGCGCTTTTGGGAGTGAATCCGCTGCACCCGGGAGCCAACCACGAGTTGGTTCATTTTTACGAGAGCATCCAAAGGCCCTCGTTGGGCTGGAAATTCGCCAATAAATATATCGAGTCTTCGCCTGGTATTCCGCACCCGCACCATATGCAGGCTCATTTGGCCACCAGACTTGGGCGTTGGGACAAAACGGCCCTGCATTCGGCCATCGCGGCAAAACTTGAGGCTGCTTACCACCTCGATATGGCTGTGCTTCCCAAAGACGACCACCAATATTCACACCATCTGGAAATTCTGATGGTTTCACTAGCCCATGACGGCAGGTTTGAAACAGCCCGAAGGATTCTGCAGCAAACCCGCGATGCTAATTTTGATCACCAGCTTCCGTGGTTTCGGCTGGCCATGGTGAGCCATGATGCGTCGTTGGCCCAGGAAGTGGTTGCAACCATGCGCAAACGCGACAAAGCGCAGGCGGCTTGGATGGGTGCGCTTTGGGCTTGGCGCAGCGGCGATATTGGGAAACTTGTGGCCGAGGTGGAAGTATTGCGGCAAATTCGAGCCGGTAAGAAGGAAGACCGCAAGCTGGACCTGATGCTCTGGGAAGCGCAGGGTTTGCTTGCCTGCGAACAAGGAGACGGCGCAGGCGGGTTGAAACTGCTGAAACGCTGCGTGGACAAAACCAAAGATGACTTTAGCCACCATGCTTGGGGCAACGGGGCCGCCCACATGCTTGCTTGGGGTTTGGGAGCGCTGCGGGTGGGTGATGCGTTGCAGGGGGAGGAGGCTTTTCTGGAGGCCCTCGCGCATGATCCGGGTAATGCCGCAGCCGCTTTGGGTTTGAGAATTCTGGCCGAATTGGCAGGGGACACCGCGAAAGCCGAGTCGTATGCGGCATTGGCCAAGCGCCTGTGGGCGAGGGCTGACCGTGGGGCCTTGGAGGACTTGGAAGGTTGGCTGCGCGGTTTGGCGGCGGCGGGTTTCAACCGGTCGCCCAGTTCGACAGTTAGCCGCAAGTAATTTTGAAATATAGACTTGTGCTTATTTGAAGGGCCCTTGAGGGCCCTTTTTTTATGGCTTGTAGGCTTGTGCTGCGGGCCTGAAAACGAGTACACCCGAAGCCTGAACGCTGGAGGGTGGAAGCGTGGGCAAAGGTGTGGTGCTGGTACATGACTGGCTGACAGGATTGCGCGGGGGCGAGAAGTGCCTCGATGTGCTGGCTCGCGCCATGCCTGGTGCCACGCTGCATACACTGCTCTATCGCAAGGGTAAGACCACCCCTGCGATTGACTCGCTGCGGGTTGTGCCCAGTTGGCTGAATCGATTGCCGGCGGTGCATCGTTATTACAGGGGCCTGCTGCCGATTTTTCCTTCGGTGGTGGAAAAGGCTTGGCGGTTTGCGGATGCGGAGTTGGTGGTGAGCATGAGCCACTGCGTGGCGAAATCGGCGCAGGCCGGGCCGGGCGTGCCCCATGTGAGCTATTGCTTTTCGCCTATGCGCTATGCCTGGCAAATGCGCCAGCAATATTACGACGGTGTAGGTGCCCGGGGTCTGAAGGCCCGGTTGGCTGATGCGTTGTTGGACCGAATTCGGGCATGGGACCTGAAAACGGCGGATCGGGTGAGCCATTTTGTAGCCATTAGCCACCACATAGCCCGACGCATTGAGGAATGCTACGGGCGCACCAGCGTGGTGATTTACCCACCGGTGGACACGGAATATTACACGCCAGCCAATTGTGGAGAAAAGGCTCCCAAACGGGAAGACTTTTATCTGGTGGTGAGTGCGCTTGCGCCTTACAAGCGGTTTGATTTGGCGATTGGCGCGTGCCAGAGGCTGGGGCGGCGGCTGGTGGTGATTGGCTCGGGCCAGGCTGAGGCGTCGCTGAAGAAAATGGCAGGGCTTGAGACAACCTTTTTGGGGTGGCAGCCCGACAGCGTGATTCGAGATCACTTGCGGCGTAGCGCGGCGCTACTTTTTCCGGGTGAGGAAGATTTTGGAATTGTGCCCGTGGAGGCCCAAGCTTGTGGCTCGCCTGTGATCGCACTGGGGCGGGGGGGGGCGGCTGAGACTGTGCGCGACTTGAACGCTGGGCACGGCCCGACCGGAATCTTGTTTGAAGAATCAAGTGTGGACAGTCTGGTTGAGGCGATGGAACGGTTTGAAAGCAACCGTGAGGCTTTTGACCCGCAGGCGGCGCGGCGACAGGCCGAACGCTTCTCGAAGCCAAGGTTTGAACGGGAATTGCTTGATTATTTGGGCCAAGTGCGTGGGGCTAATGTGGCCAGCCGGGCGGCCTAGGTTTTTGACTGGCCGAGCTCTTTACGCTTTTTGTCAATTAGATGGGCGTGATAAGTGATAGGGAAAGGTTTTGGCGAGGTGGTTTTAATAAAACCAATGAGTGTCTGAAAAATAATAAATAATGTAGTTGGTCTATGACATTATTTAACATTAATTTAAATATCCATCTTTAATCCAGCCGCCCGGTGCAGGGTGGCCAATTCTTCTGGTGTGAGGTTTCGGTAGGTGCCTTTGGGTAAATCGCCGAGCAGGACCGGGCCGAAAGATTGGCGGACCAGTCGCAACACCCGGTGGCCCACGGCTGCAAGCATGCGCCTGGCTTGGCGGTTTTTACCTTCGGTGAGTATGAGTTCGACCACGCTTTTGTCGGCACTGTGGCGCAACAGGCGGGCTTGGCAGGGCTTGGTGCGGCCTAAGTCGCCGGGCAGGTCGATCCCCTCTTGCACTTTTGCCAAGGCCTCGGGCGAAGGGGAGCCACGAACGGTGAGTTGATAGACCTTGGCAACTTTGCGCCCGGGTTCGAGCAGGCGGCTGGCCAGTGTGCTGTCTGAGGTGAATAGCAGCAGGCCTTCGGAATCGGCATCCAGACGGCCAACAGCCTCGACCCTGGGGTCCATGACAGGGAGCAGGGCGTGAACCGTTTCGCGGCCCAGCTCGTCGCTGCGGGTCACCACCGGACCTTTGGGTTTGTTCAGAGCCAGGTAGCGGTGCTGGCGGGTAACAGAAGCGGATTGGCCTGCCAACGAGATGCGGTCGAGGCCCAGAGTGACCCAGGTGAGAGGGGCGCGCACCGATTTGCCATTCACCTGCACCAGACCTGCACGAATAGCCTTGGTGGCCTCTACGCGGGAAGCCAGCCCCAATTTGCTGAGTGCCCGATTGAGCTGAACACGCTGAGAGTCTAATGCCATTGAGCCAACCCTAGCGCAGCAACAGATAAAGGATGGCCACACCTACAAGGAGCAGGCCGGCGATGATGAAGGACACCCAGGAGGGTAATGCCTTATGCCCGGTGGAACGGGAGAGTTGTCTTAGCAGATTGAATTTGGTGTCTTCATTCTTTGCTGCGTGCTTGTGGAGGCCTTCAGGGTTGAGCGGGAGTATATTCAGCGAGGCGGTTGAGCGGTTGCCATCGATATCGGATTTGGCTGAAAAAATCGTTTCTTCCTTGGGGCGGGCAGTGGGCGTTTGTGGGGTGGGCACCACCACAATCAGGTCGCGAAATTCAGGAAGATCGCGCAAGTGGAGAAAGGCTCCTTGGCGAGAGCGGGAGGCTTGCACATTGGAGGCATCGCCCAATAACCCGTCACGCAGCGACCGGCGCACGGCAGCCCGGCTGCCCTTCACGGCCACCTCGGTTCCATGGTCATCGAGGTAGCGCAGGTACCATGAGTCTTTGTCGTTTTCAGGGGCGGAGAAAGACTTTCGGGTGGTTCGTCCGGTGAGGTCTTCGACAAATTCCCGGCAGGTGGCCGGGCGAAGTTCGGGGTCGGAGGCCATGGCCCGGCGGATTGCCCAATCGGTGCGCTCGGAGATTTCGGGCACCAGCGCCCGGGGAGTGGGATACTCATCTTGGACTTTTTTCATCCAGGCTTCGAGGGGGCTGATGCCGCCAAACGGTATTTGGCCGGTCACGGCGGCATAAAGTGTGGCACCCAGGCTGTAAATATCGCAACGCGAATCGGCCAGCTTGGCGTTTTTGAATTGTTCTGGGGCCATGAAGTGGGGAGTGCCCAGGCCGCGCCCGGTGCGGGTGAGGTTCAGGTCGGTCTCAGCCTCTTTCACCAGACCCAGGTCTGTCAGTTTCGCCTGACCTTCGGTGGAGATGAGGATATTTTCGGGCTTCACATCGCGGTGCACTAGCCCCAACTTGTGGGCCCGGTGCAGCCCCTGAGCCACCTGGCTTACCAACCGAATAGCCTCCAGTTCTGGCAGGCGCCCTTTTTCTTCCACATATTCCGCCAGATTTTTACCCTCAACCAGTTCCATCACCAAGTAGGGAACGCCTTCGACTTCGCCATAATCGAGAGCCTTGACCATATTGGGATGGTCGAGTCGGCTGGCGGCGCGAAATTCTTGTTCAAAGCGGCGCAACAGCACCGGGTTGACCCGTGTGCTTTCCGACATCACTTTGATGGCGACGGGCGGCGAGGCTGCATTGTGGGTGGCGCGGTAAACCGAACCCATGCCACCCGAGCCTATGCGTTCCAAGAGGGTGTAAGGGCCCATTTGCCTGGGAAGCGATGGCGTTTTTGGGGCAGAAGCTTCGCGTGAGCCAGACTTGGCGGCAGGCGGTGAAGGTGGTTTAGGTGGCATTGGGCTGGATTCTTCAGCCATGCTAACCTCCCTGCTCCCCGCACTAGCACGGAAACCCTTGGAATACCTGTTCATGGTAGCAGGAAAAAATTTGGGAAATTACAAAAAATGAGTGAAGAATTCAGGCCTTATTTACCGAATGGGGCGTTTTTTTTGCGAAGTGATTATTCCGTTTGAGCAGGCAGCGTAAAATAATGCGGAAAGCAAGGGCATGCAAATAACCCGGCTTGTAGGATTGTCGTGCTTTTGGCCTTGCCATGACGCACAATCCAATCTGGATAACCATGCCCGCCTTGGACGAAAAAACTCGGGTGCGGTTTGCGGCCTGCTGTTTGGGTTACCGGTTCCTAGCATGAGCGGTTTGGGAGAGGCAAAATGAGTCTTTACGGCAAGATTCTCGCCATCTTGAACCTGCTGATGGTGGTGGCTTTGATAGCCCTTGGCATGATGGATTATGGCAAGCGCTTGGAGTTGTCGAACGGATTGTTTCTGGGCGACTTACTGCTGAAGGGGTTGCCTGTAGACGACAAGGAGATTGACTCCACCGGTCTGGCGATTGCCCCACGCATCAGCAGCAAGACCTTGCAAGACATTGGTGGCGGCACTGCCAAAACCCAGCAGGCAGAAGCCTTGGCTGTTGCCAAGCGGTTTCGTGAGGAACTATCCGCCCTGCCCGATGCCAATGCGAAGCGTGAGTATCTAGAAAAGCATGCTCGTCAGGTAGTTGATCAGGTGAATGGTTGGGAAGATCTGATTCGGCTGAACAAGGCCCAGTCACCACAGGATGCGGCCATTTTGGCCTTGGGCCTGATCGGACGGCCGGTTTTTGGCTACCACCGCCTGCCCACCGGTTACATCCGCCGAGATCGGTTGCAACAAATTCTTGGTGACGGCGTCACCACCGGGGCGCTTGCGGGTTCGAATCCCTACATCCCCTCCAGCCAGTTTTTGGCGGATGAAAAGCTTGTGGAAGCTTTGAAGCAGCGCCAGACTGCTGTTGAGGTTGCCAATTGGGCCATGCTGGCCCGCTTGGATTTGGTTTTTGATGCCGCCGGTTTGGTGTTGGGCGACCCGCTCAGTGCCAGCCAGGGAGGCGAACGCAAGGCGGTTGAGCCGGCAGAAGACGGCATTGAAAAGGTGCTTGATTTGCCCCAGCGGAAGGAAGCTATTGCCCACTTTTTGTGGATCATGCGTCCGCAAGGGCAGGGCGCCGACGAGGTGGCCAACCTGACCCGCTTAGGCGTGGTGGTTGGCCCCAGGGCACTGCACGATTGCTTGGAGGAAGAGGCCCGGGTTGAGCGAGTGATACAGCAGGAAATAGACCTGCGCTTGCAGAAAGCCTCTGAGCGGTTTGCCGAGAAATATCAGGGCAGGTTGGACGAGCTGAACCAATACGCGCTTGAATTGGCCCGCCTGAAAAAGGAGGTCAATATGGTGAAGGAGCTGATTGATAAGCAGCCCATGCTCATTGAGGAGCGCAAGCAGAACTTGGCCCAGTTGCAAAACAAGCTGGTATTCACGCAGGGTGATTCAAAGG
>CAIWHS010000479.1 GCA_903912515.1 uncultured Planctomycetaceae bacterium | reverse complement strand
TGAACTGCTTGAAAAGCCAAGAACTGATGCACGAGTGGCTGGAAGAGCTGCTCGAACCAGATGAAGTTTCAGCCATTGCCAGCCATGTTGCAGGCTGCCTGCCATGCCAGGCTGAGCATGCCCTTGCAAAAAAGCTGCGCGGCAAAGTCCGCGCAGCTTTGACCAGCCCTTTTCCCGAAATCACATTCAGCCCTCCCACCCCAATTCAAATTTCCAAGATGGAAAAAAGCCCCGCCAAATCTCGTACTCGATGGTCCGCTGAAAAAACGTTTTTGGCCCTAGCGGCATCTCTCATGTTGCTCGCAGCTGGCAGCTTTTTGCGGAACATGCTGCTTGAACGCGATCTTCAATCCTTCAACGCCAAATTCGCGTCATTATCTGCCAGCCAAACAGCCCTGAACCAATCCTTGGCCAATTTCCCACGAACCGAACAGGACCTTGCCCGCGAATACGCCCAGGCTGTGACCAAAGCCCGGGAGGAGATCAACAATCAACCAGTCCGCTTGGTGGTCAACGGGCCTGCAGGGGTGATTGGCGGGGCTCCAAGCCAGTTTTTTGCCCAAGCGATTGATCCCAATGGGCGCCCCCTGGCCATGCGCATGGAAGCGATGCTGGAAGATCCCCGGGCAAAAGATAAAGCCATGCTTCTCGATGTGGTTCCCCAAGCCGACGGCACCCATCGCATTTCCATTCCACCCGATGCGCCTGTGATCTCTGGCTCCGATCCAATTCTGCGGGTTCGCGCCTTGCCACCCAAAGAGCCGAAGGCCAACACCACTCCCCTCCCGGTTGTGGAGGTGACCGAACGGATTAAATTGGGCCTCCCCCCTCTGACCACCCATCTCAGCACCGACAAAAGGCTCTACCAGCCAGGCGAAAGTGTGCGTTTCCGTTCACTCACCTTGGAACGATCGACACTCAAACCACCCACCGAGTCACTTAAGCTCCGCGTTCGCCTCATCCTCCCCAACAAGACAGAAAAACTGATCCTCATTTCAGACGGCCTGCTCACCACTGCGGAAAACCCCACTAGACCTATCACCGGCCCCTCGGGAAAACCGCTGCGCGGCATCGCTTCGGGCGAAATCCCTCTCGAACCCGACCAACCAGGAGGGGAATACACCCTCAAAGTTGAGGATTCCGAAAACAGATTCGTTCCAGCCGAACGCAAATTCCTGGTGCAGGTTTATCAAAAGCCACGCATCAATAAAGAATTAGTTTTCTCCAAGCGTGGCTATGCCCCTGGGGAAGCCGCCCAAATGGCCGTTTCAGCCACTTCCCAAGACGGCAAACCCGTAACCAGCCAAGCGGTCTCAGCCCAACTAAAAATCGATGACAAAGTATTTGATTCCAATGGCGTCGCCTCCAACGACCAAAACTGGCAATCCGAAACAACTCTCAACGCCGATGGCAAAGCCACCTTCACTTTCAAGCTCCCCCAAGAAGATAAAATCACCCGTGGTGATGCCTCCATCACGGTTACTTTCACCGATGGTGCCAGCATTGAAACCTTGGTGAAACCCGTACCTTTGGTGCTCGACCGGGTGGATGTGGCGCTATTTCCCGAAGGCGGCGACCTCGTGGCTGATCTCCCAGCCCGGGTTTATTTCACCGCCCGCACCAAAACCGGAAAACCCACCGACCTCAACGCCCGGCTGATGGCCGATGGCAAACCGCTTGTTGAGCAGATTCGCACCCTGAGCGACTTGGAAAATCCAGGTGCCAATCAGGGGCTTGGTTTTTTTGAATTCACTCCCAAATTAGGAGTATATTACTCGTTTGAATTGATGGGCCCATCCAAGGGGACCAAAATCCCGCTGGCTCCTACACAATCGCGTGGCGTTTCCCTGCGTGTGGACACCGAAAAATTGCTCGCGGGTGGCTCCGTCCCCGTTCGCCTAGCAGCGACAGACGATGCCATGTGGTTTGTCGGGCTATATTGCCGGGGACGGATGCTCGATTCCAAACTGGTTTCAGGTAAGGAAAGCAAGGTGGAACTTTCTCCGCCCCCCGAACTGGGTGGTGTTTGTCGCCTGACCGTTTTCCGTGTGGAACCAGGCAATGTCCCCGCCAACGGAAACGCCAACCAGGGCAAGCTTGTTCCGGTTGCTGAAAGGCTCATTTGGCGACCTGTGGTCGACAATCTGAAAATTGACCTGCGGCTGGAAAGCGCCAATGGCAGCGGGGCCAAACCGGGCGGATCATTCACTCCCGGCGAAAAAGTGCGTCT
>CAIWHS010000478.1 GCA_903912515.1 uncultured Planctomycetaceae bacterium | reverse complement strand
ATTGATCCCATGGTGCGGTCGTTCAGCTTCGACGGCAACAATCCATATTTTTGGTATGTGACCAACGCCAAAAACCGGGGTGCAAAACTGGATATCCGGATGGGCGATGCACGTATTCGAATGTCGCAAGAGCCAGTGGAAAGCTACGACCTGATTGTAGTCGATGCATTCAGCTCAGACGCTATTCCGGTACACCTCATTACGCTTGAGGCGTTGCAAATTTATATCAAGAAACTAACGCCCAACGGGATTGTGGCGTTCCATGTTTCCAACCGATATCTCGACCTTGTTCCAGTTTTGGCCAATTTGGCCGAAAAGGAGGGTCTTGAGATACGGTACAACAGCGACAACCGTGAAAACTGGTCTGGCAAGACCGCTTCCAGTTGGGTTGCACTGTCAAAATCCAAAGAGGCAATGGAGCCACTGGATTCGGAAAAAATGCTCCCAAACATGGTGAATGAAATTCACATGGGGCTTTTGGCACTTCCCTCCTTCGCCAGTCTTACTCCTGGTACCGGTAGGGGGCTTGCCTACTCGCAGGATGCCCTGCGAAACCAAGTCGCCAAAGAGGACAAAATTAAGGAAGAATTGTCCAAGCTTGAAAAGCCGGAAACTATCACTCCTGAATTCAAGGCGAAAGAAAATGCAATTGTTGACAGGCGAGTCCAAGAACTATTGAAGAGTACCGACCCAGAGGACATCCGCTTAATGGCCTTGGTTCAGAGCAAATTCATGGAAAACCCGGATGTACTAGCGCAGCCTGCCGGCGGTTTTTCGGCCATGGCGCTGCTTTTAAATGGTATGATCAAAAATACCAAGGCACCATCGCCTTGGATTGTGCCTGAACCGAAGAAATCAGTGGGTCTTTGGACCGATGACTATTCTAACTTGCTGGCAACTTGGAACCGTTGAGCAATCACCAATTCACGACTTTGCCTACCCCCTGCTGGATGGCAAGGTCGTGAATAACTTTTGCGCAGGCCACATCCTGAATTGCTAATCCATTTGATTTGAAGAGGGTGATCTGTTCGGAGTTTACCCGACCGGGGTATCTTCCTACCAAAAGTGGGCCCAAATCGCGTATAGCAGACCAATGAATCAATTTTTCATCCAACGGTTTTTCCAAATCGCCCGATTCCATTTTTGCCTGGTCGCGATGGTCGACCACAATCAGGTCGCAACGGGAAACAGCCTGTGGGAAAAGTTCAGATCTGCCCAAGTAATTTGAACCAATGGCATTGATATGCTGGCCCGGCTCAAGCCAACCCGCTTCGACAAAGGGATCGGCCGCGGAGGTTGCGGTCACCAAAATTTCCATAGACCGAATCGCATCCACTGGTGTGGCTTGAACCTCAATGGCCACGGGAAAGCCCTCGTTTTTCAATTCCCCAGCTAAGGCCGAGGCGCGATCCATGGAACGACTCCACAGCCTAACCACCTTGAGTGGGCGCACTTGGGCAATGGCAAGAATTTGGGTTTTTGCCTGGTGACCGGCCCCCAAGACGCCCAAAGTGGAGGCATCGGGTTTTGCCAAAAATTTGGTTGCCACGGCTGAGGCGGCACCGGTTCGAATTCTTCCCAAGTGATCAGCTTGCAACAGGGCCAGTAACCTGCCGGTTTTGCCATCAAACAAGGTCACCAAAAACTGGGCGGGGTTTTTGCGACTAGTGCTATAGATTTTTGCCCCCATGGCCGAGGCGGTTTTATGGGAGGCCCCCATGACATGGATTTGGGCATGATCGGTCACCGCGCGCGCGCGCGGAATGTTGGACGCTTCCTCAAGGCCTATTTTTTTAAATGCGTTTTCCACCGCGGCAATGGCCCGGTCCATAGTGAGGAGGGAGCGAACCTCATCCTCGTTGATCAAAAGCGTTTCCATCTTGGTTTTTTCCGGGTCGCCACAAGGAGGCGACAGTCGTCACGATTCGAGCCATTTTTCGAGGGCATCCAACCCCGCATCCAATTCCTTCATTCCCGCAGCAAAGCTAAGGCGGGCATGCCCTGCCGCGCCAAAGGCTGAGCCTGGAACCAAACAGACATGGCCCTCGTTCAGGGCACCATCACAAAAATCTTGATCAGTCACAATCTTGCGACCGGCAATTTCCCTACCGAGGCAGCCTTTTACATCGAAAAAAGCATAGAAGGCACCGCCGGGTACAGGGCAGCGCATGCCGGCAATTTTGTTAATACGGGCACAAACATGGTCGCGGCGAGTCTGGAATTCGACCCGCATTTCTTCAACGCAGGACTGGTCCATGGTGATGGCGGTGACAGCGGCTGCCTGACTAATGCTGGAAGGGCAACTGGTCTCCTGGCTTTGGATATTGCCCATGGCGGCAACAATTGGCTTGGGCCCGATGGCCCAGCCGATGCGCCATCCAGTCATGGAGTAGGTTTTACTGACACCGCTGATGGTGATGGTGCGAGCTGGAAGGTCTGGGTGAATTGAGGCAAAGCAAGTGGATTGGCTACCGTCGTAGACCAAACGCTCGTAAATTTCGTCGCTAATCACCGACAGGTCATGGGCAAGTACAACCTTGGCAATCGATTCCAATTCGGCTTTGGTGTAGACGGCTCCAGTGGGGTTGCTGGGTGAATTGAGCAGGACCATTTTGGTTCGCGGTGTGATCGCTTTTTCGAGCCTTTCAGCCGGAAGTCGAAAACCTTCTTCCAAGCTGGCTGGCAATAAAACCGGAACTGCGCCAGTCATGGAAACCAAATCGGAGTAGCTCACCCAATAGGGGGTGGGAATGAGAACCTCGTCGCCCGGGTTGAGCGTGGCGGCCATGGCGTTATGCAGGGAGTGCTTGGCCCCATTACTGATCAAAACCTGATCTGGGGCGACTGTAAGGCCCAAACCCTTATAGAGGTTGGCCACGGCGGTACGCAGCTCCATGGTTCCGGATGCGGGGGTGTACTTGGTTTTGCCTGCCTCGATCGCCCTGCGGCCGGACTCGCGAATAGGCTCTGGTGTGGGGAAGTCTGGCTCACCGAGGCTAAAATCGTGAATCTTAATGCCTTGGGTTTGCAGCTGCTTTGCTCGGGCTGCTGCAGCCAAGGTGGCGGAGGGAACAACCAAGGAAGCAAGGCGGGAAACGCGTAACATGGAAATTTGCCTAAACCTGCGTGCCTGAAAAGATTCACAATGCCAGATAGCATGACAATATCTTATCGACACGGAGCTACCGGGGCGAGGCGACCTAACCGAACCCATTAAAGCCATGGCCAATCTGGTTCATCTAATTCACAGATTCTTCCCCGCCCAGGGCGGTGCCGAATCCGTCGCATTACGGTTGTGTAGCCACTTGAGCCAAGCAGGCCATTCGGTTCAGGTGGAAACCACCAACGGGTTGGCGCCCGATTCTTTTCATGCCACTGGTTCAGCCTTGTTGCCCTCAGGGCAATTTTCCATTCAGGGAGTTCAAGTTCACCGCCACCGGTGCATGCGCATCCCTTTTCAGCGTTTACTTTTAGGTGGGGCCCAGAAGTTGGCCCCTAACCCTTTGCGCCCTTGGCTGAACTGGTATAGCCCCATTGCACCAAGCCTTTTTAAAATTGAAAGCGACCCAAGGCTGAAGCCCGATTTGGTGGTTGCCTGGGCCCTGCCCCACGGAAGTATTTGGGCCAGCGCAGTTAATTTGGCAAAAAACCGTCGAGTCTCTTTGGTGGCAGTGCCCTTTTTGCACCCGGGCAATTCAACCAAGCCCAATTGCTCCATCCGTAAAGCCTTTCGCAGCCCTTGGCTGGTCAAGCTACTGTCCCAAGCGGAACAGGTCATAGCTCTCACCGAGTGGGAAAGAACAGAATTGTTAGCACTAGGAATTCATGAACATCGAATCGCAGTTTGCGGCCTGGGTGTTGAGCCATCAACTGTATCTGGCGGCTCGCGGCCCAGATTTCGCGAAGCGCATGGATTGGACGAAGCCCAAGTGGTGGTGGGGCATTTGGCTACCTTCAGCAGCGAAAAAGGAACCTTTGACCTACTGAGGGCCCGGGGCATGCTGCCAGCTAGCGAAGGGCCTACCATAGTACTCGCAGGGAACTCTCCCAAGGGATTTGAACGGCAATTGACACCGTTCAAAAACGAGCCTTGGCTTAAGGTAACCGGGGCGCTGAATGATCAGGAGAAACGGGATTTTTTTGCCGGTATCGACATGCTATGCCTACCCAGCTTAGTGGATAGCTGGAGTCTGACCCTGCTGGAGGCTTGGAGTGTTGGAGTTGGAGCGATAGTTTACGACGCAGGGGGGCCGGGAAATCTGATTCGCCAAGGTATCGACGGGATCAAAGTGCCTGTGGGAAATATCATTGAATTGGCAAAAGCACTTCAGGAAACCACTGAAAAGCCAAATCTAGCGAGCATGCTTGGGAGTAATGGGATGGCCAGGATACCCTTAGAATTTGATTGGCAAAGCAAATTGGATTCGTTTGAACGAATCGTTCTCAAGAATTTGAAATCTGCTTAAGCCACCGGCTAACATCCTCACCGGGCAAATGCGTGGCCACTTGCCTGATTGCCTTTTCCAACTCGGCGGTGCCTTTACAGCGGAGATTGACATGGCCCACTTTTCGGCCCGCTCGCACCTCTTTGCCATAAAGGTGTAGATGGGCCCCTTCTATGGCCAGAATTTCCCAAACTGGCGGAATATAACCAACCAAATTGATCATACAAGCATGGCCCACCGGGTGAGTTGCCCCCAAGGGCCAACCCACTACCGCGCGCAAATGGTTTTCAAATTGGCAAATATCGGCTCCGTCTTGAGTCCAGTGCCCGGAATTATGCACCCTTGGCGCGATTTCATTGGCTATGAGATGGCCTTGGTTTTCAAAAAATTCAACCGCCAGCACGCCCACATGGCCCATGTCTTCCAGAAGCATGGTGGTGCTTTGCCTGGCCTGTTGGCCAACCGATTCAACTTCCCCCAAAACCGGGGCGCTAAAACGCAAAATGCCCTCGCGATGAACATTTCTGGTAAGCGGATAATGGCGGATCTCGCCCGAAAGACCCCGAACTGAAATTTGGGAAACCTCACTCGTGAATGGAATCATCTCCTCCACCAACAGGCCAACTTTCGAGGCTGCGCCACCCAATAAAAGCCAGGCACTTTCCAGTTCTGCATGGTTTCGGGCAATTGCTTGGCCTTTGCCATCGTAGCCAAACCGACGGGTTTTTATCACTAATGGAAAACCCAAATAATCGGCGGCCCTTTGAAGCTCTTGCCAATTGGAGACGGATTGCCAGCGGGTTGTGTCTATTCCCAGTTTTCCAAACAACTGTTTTTCCAGCATCCGATCGCAACTCACCCGCAAAGACTGGGGCGATGGGCGAACTGGTACGGTGGCGGCGATTGCCTCCAGGGTTTCGGTTGGAATGTTTTCAAACTCGTAGGTGACGGCATCGACCTGGTTGGCCCAAGCAATGGCTCGGGTTGCATCTTCAAAAGGCGCTTTCAGGCATTCGGCGGCAACCGCAGCGGGAGGGTTATCGCCCGGTTCCAATACCCGACACTCGATACTTAAGGGCAAACCGGCCAGGGCAAGCATGCGCCCCAATTGCCCGCCGCCAACAATTCCAACAACTTCACCGCGAGACTGGCTAGCTTTCATCGGGAGTTGGGCTCTCGGGGGTCTGTATCGGCCAAAACCTCCGCCGTGCGGCTGTCTCGGAATTTTCTAACCGCCTCACGGAATGTTGGGTTGCCAATGCCGAGGATTTCGGCAGCCAATAGACCAGCATTGGTTGCCCCCGCCTTGCCTATGGCCAAAGTACCCACGGGAATTCCGCCAGGCATTTGAACAATCGAAAGGAGGCTATCCATTCCTTGGAGATTGGAACCCGGCACCGGGACGCCCAAAACCGGTAGGACCGATTTGCTGGCAGCCATACCGGGCAGATGTGCCGCCCCACCAGCACCTGCAATGATTACGGCCAACCCCCGGCCTTCCGCCTGAGCCGCATATTCAAATAACCAATCCGGAGTGCGGTGCGCTGAAACCACCTTGGTCTCGTATGGCACCCCCAGCTTCTCCAAAACCTCGCAGGCATGACGCATCACATCCCAGTCAGTGCGAGACCCCATGATCACGCCGACCAAAGGATTTTTTGATTCCCCTTGGGGAATTTCCCCGGATCTGGCCAAGCCCATTTGGTTGCCCGCTCCTATTCGCCTTCAGGTTACAACGACAGCCATCAGGTCTAGCTAATCACTTGGTTAAATAGGAACCTATGGTCATTTGTTTGTCCAATTCCAATTTGAAATCATACTTCACAGCGAGTGCCTTTTCCCCAAAAGCCCCTGCTGGAACATCAAGATCCCACCGGAGTAAATTGCGCGACCGGTCTTCACGCAGGTAAAGAGGGTCGATGCACAAGGCAGGGCTGACATCGCCTAGCGTGGAAGTGACCGCCTCTTTTTCGGCCATGGGCAACCTGTCCCAAAGCTGCAGTTTGGCTGGTTCAGACCTATAGCTTCCAACCAGAATCTGATATTGGTACTTCAAAATCTGATTACCCCCCTGGACGGTACGGCCTTTTTCGAGCAGTTTTCTTGAAACCTGCAACTGGGGTTCCACCCCAAAGCCAGCAACAAACTTTTCTCCAGCCGCAACCAAGGGCAGGTTCATGCGGCCGACAAACTCGCCATCGTGGTACATGGTTGCCTCTCCGGGCAAAAAGACATTTCCGCTGGTGTTCACCAAATTGGCTTGGCGGTAAACATGGGTGGTCAGCAACGGAACCGCCTTGAAATAGTGCTCGGCTTTGACCTCCAGTCGCTGTATTTCAAGGATTTGCTCATCTGAGCGGGAGGCGATGGTGAATTCACCTTTCAGCGGATAGGAAAGGCTGGGCCCCTGTTTTTCGCCGCCAATTTCCAGCAATTCTTTTTTCTCTTCCTGGTGGATGACCAAATCGCGAGCTTGATCTATGGCCCCTGCATAATTGAAGAAATCATTGCCCTGCTTTTCAGCCCGACGGTTGTAGTCGCGCTGGCCCTCACTTCGAAGCATTCTGGAGGTGTTTGTCAGGTCGCCAGAATTCACCAAGCCATCGGGGTTGGGAATTGGGCTCGTGAGGGCAGAGCCACCAGCCCGGGTGCTGGGAACGATATTGTTGAAAAGCTCTGTGGTTTGTTGCTGAGCAAGGCTTTGGGGATTTTGGATCGCTTTACCCGGAGGCCCGCCTACTAAGGCACCCACACCCCTTGGAGTGATGGAAATGGCCAGCGCCTTCAAATCGGGAGGAGAGGCATTCAGCATGGGCTGGGCATTGCTGAGAGTCAGCTTGATACCCGTCCAATCTTCGCCAGTCTCCTGATTGAGTGAGGCCAGATATTCCATGCTGACTGGGTCTGACGGCTTTTTACCCGAACGGACGCGGTACATGGGCTTCCACGAGGCCTGATTGACGAGGTAATTCAGGTTAACGGTGCCGCCTGCCTCGGTAGTTTTTTCCACCACCAAGACTGCATCGTTTTGGGTTAACACGGAACCTCGGCCGGCTTCGGACAGTTTTCTGGCAATGAACCCGAGTTTCGACTGAATATCATTGATTTTTTCCTTGGCATTTACCCGTTGCTCAACCATGGATTTGCGATTTTCGGTGAGATATTTGGCAAGTGTGATGGTTTCATTGCTGTCGAGCTTGCCTTTTTCGGTTGCATTCGTGGTGCTGGCCACCGCAAACCCCTCCAATTTTGTCAAAAAGGCTTTGTCGCCTTCCAAAACCTCAAGGGTTGCCTCCAATCGGTCTTTTTCCAAAGAAAACTTTTGTTTTTCCTCATTCAATTTTCGAACCTCTTCCCGGGTGTCCTTTTCAACCTGGCGGGTTCTAAATCGGATCGCCAACACTCTTAGGCCTGGGGAAGCTTCGCTGTAGAGGGAACTAATCACGGTGTTGGCCGGGAGTGGACCTACCGCCAGTTCGGCCAACCCCTTTCCAGGCGGGATAGTGACCGTTCGGCATATCAAGGCGCTATCAAGGTAGACAGTCACTTGGCTAATGCGGCTGGAGGCAGGTTTTGCCTGTGAGTCGGACGGAGATTTTGCTGCATTTTCAGCGTTTTTCGGCAGCTCTGGCAAATTGGCTGCGGGAGGGGGTTCTTGGGCAAAAAGGAATAGTTGGCCCCCTAAAGTAACCAAAGCTATCAATGCACATTTGCTTGCGTGTGACATCAAAATGCCTCCTTATGGTTCCCGTAAAAACCTAAGCGCGTCCGTTAACCAGCTGCAAACTTTGTTGATGCAGTTTTATTCATTAAAAACAGGCTTAGGTTGATAGCTGCGCATTTGATCGTAACAATTATTGCGGAAGATGTGGAAACAGGGGGCAATTGTAAAGGAGCATCAACCCGGTGGGTGGTGTGGAAAATTCTAGTTTTTCCACTCTTGACAGGACTAGCACTTATACTGTGGAACTATGTTGTAACTTGTTGTTTCTCTTTGAGGTTTTAAGCCCCAAGGCCCAGCAAGGTGACATAGCTTTCTGTCGGGATTGGATTCCCGGATTTGGTCGGTTGGGAGTTGACTCGGAAACCTGTTGAGGACTTATAACCATGCATGGAAGGTCTTGGCTCGCATCCTTCTCGGAAAATGATCTGGCCTGGGTGCTTTCGACACAGGTGGGAACTCCTGCTCGCGCTGAAGGGGCCCTGACAGTCGTTTCCTCCGTCGATGAAGAAGAGGAAGAAGAAGACGACGAAGAAGACGACTTCGACGATGACGAAGAAGACGAAGATTTCGACGACGAAGAAGATTTCGACGACGAAGAGGATGAAGAAGACGAAGAAGACTTCGACGACGAAGAAGACTTCGACGATGACGAGCTAGATGAAGACGATGAGGAAGAAGAGGAAGAAGAAGATGAATAGGGCTTATGAACCCGCTTCTCCTACAATTTCTTAGCTATTGCCTGTTAGCGCCCATCCCTTTTGGGATGGGCGTTTTTTATTCTTGCGACGCATTGAATGTGAAAGCTCGGGGCAACAAGTCGGCCATATTGTGCCACTCAATGCCATCTCCAGTAATGCCTGCTAGTCCAACCTGAAAATCCAAACCAAATTCAGCCAGAACCTGGCGACAGGCCCCACAGGGCGGGGTGGGAAACTGGGTGCCGGTTACCACCACCACTCGCTTGATTTTTCTTGTCCCTTGGCCAACCGCTGAGAAGAATGCTGCTCGCTCGGCACAGACAGTTAAGCCGTAGCTAGCATTTTCCACATTGGCACCTACATGAATGCGGCCGATCTCATCGAGCAAGGCGCACCCCACCTGAAAATGCGAATAAGGGCACCAAGCGTTTTGGCGGGCCAGTCTGGCAGCGATTAGCAATTGTTTGTCGATGGGTGAAACCTGGTTGGCTTGCATGCATTTTCCTTGCGATTAAGGCAATAATATTGCGGCAACCGCCGCATTGATGAGGGTTGTCAGAAAACCAACCAGCAAGGCTTTGCCTCCCAAAGTGGATAAGTCTCCACGGCGCGTGGGGGCCATGGCCCCGATACCCCCAATTTGAATTCCGATGGAGGCCAAATTGGCAAACCCAGAAAGGGCATAGCAAGCCAAAAGGCGGCCGTTAGCGCTAAGGCCTTTGAACTTTTCCAAGCCATTCAACTCAGAGAAGGCCACAAACTCGTTAGCGACCAGTTTTTTGCCTAGCAGCTCACCTGCAAGTGCTGCATCCTGAGGCTGAAAACCGGTCAATATGGCCACAGGCCTGAAAACTTGGGCCAAAATACCCGCAAGTGTGGATCCGCCTGTCATCCAGCCAACAAGTCCATCCAGCAGAGCCAAGATTGCCAAAAAACTGATCATCATTGCTGCGATATTAAGTGCTAGTCCCAACCCCTCGGAGGTACCTGCCGATAGTGCCTCGAGCAGATTGCGGTGGGGCCTAGAGCCTGAATCGGCGAGCAGGTTTTCACCTTCGGCAGAAATTTGATCGGCAGACTTTTCGGTTTCGGGGATGACTATTTTTGATAGGTAAAGGGAACAGGGAGCCGCCATGAGGCTGGTGGTCATCAAGGCAACCGCATCGGCCCCTTGGTCGATATAGACAGCCAAAAGGGCACCAGACATGGTGGCCATCCCACCCGCCATCAGGGCGAGCAATTCTGACCTGGTCATTCCCAGAATGTAGGGTTTCACCACTAAGGGAGCCTCGGTTTGGCCCAAAAACACATTGGCGCCAGCGCACAAGGTTTCAGACCCACTAGTTCCCATCGTTCGACGCATGATGAATCCGAGTAGGCGGACCACCCACTGCAAAATTCCCAAATGGTAAAAAACGGCGGAAAGGGCGGAGACAAAAATCAACACGGGCAAAGCTTGGAATGCGAATATAAAGGCATATCTATTTCCAAAAGCAGCACCAGAAGCCTTGCTATCAGCAAGCGGGCCAAAAACGAACTTAGCCCCTTCATCACTGTAAGAAAGCAATTTTTTTACCACCT
>CAIWHS010000477.1 GCA_903912515.1 uncultured Planctomycetaceae bacterium | reverse complement strand
CAATCTAAGCGAGCCAGAAACCTTGACTACAACGAAAACTACACTTTCGCCTTTACCAACTTCTATTATTTTTATTTATCACCCAAAGCAACTTGAACATTTGAGGCATCCATGAAAACACATCCTTAACTTAAAGAATTAATCCCTTTAATTAAAAACCTTAAAGCTATAGAGATTACGACAATGCTTGTTAAAATTAAAAGTTAAGAAAGAGGCAATCTAACGGGGGCATCATGAGCGAACTATTGAAAGCAGTCGAAGCAGCGGCGTACAGGTTGGCAAAAGCGCAAGCGAAGAGAGATGTAATACAGCGCTCGCTTAACGGGATAATAGCGGAGCAGGAACGCCGGGCGGCGGCGAAAGAAAACGCAAAGAAAGCCAAGGATGTTTAAAGCTGAATTGCACCATGCCCTAAATGCTCATTTCGAGTAAACCTTTTTTCCCAGCCACGTCTTTCTTCAAATGCCGATATCACCTTCACGATTTCCAATCCCCCAGTTGAGTACCGATAAAATGCCGGACATGTTCAACAAAATCTGGCCCAAAGGAACGATTGCCGTGCCCTAACCCTGGCACCACATAAGCCTCACCATCGGGAAACATTTTGGCGCAGGCAATTGCAGCCGCAGGTTTCACTAACGGATCATTCTCCCCAACCAAAAACCGTACTCTGCGATGCTTTTCAACCAGATGCCGATAAGTCATAGGGTTTGCCTGTTGGGTCAGATTGTCGCCTTTGCTAACGGCCTCAAGAACAGACAGAAAATCTAGCGCACCATCAACTATAGTAGGACCAGGGCCCAGAAAAACATTGGCAACCTTGCCGATCATCCTGCCCAAAGGTGAGATTAATAGCGGGGTAATAAATGGCATATAGCTTCCCGTAAAACCAATCAGGTCTGCGTGGCCAATGGTACCGAGCAAGCGAGAACCGATCCCAAACCTCATGAATGCGTAGGAGGAAAGTAGCGTACCCCAGCTAGCACCTAACAATGCAATTCGGTCATTGACCAATCCATGGCGCTCCTGAATCAGACGGATGATCGTGGCAAAATCGCGGGCCACGGCTTCCATCATGGCAAGCACAAGTCCCGTAGAGAGAGGGACTCCATGCTTCCGAAATGCCTGGGCTTCAATCAGGGAGTCCCCTTTAAAGGTGCGGGTTAAACTTCGCTCACCCCCCAGCGGGGCGTCGAAAAGGACACAGCAAATTCCCATATCTAGCAAAGTTGGAATTATGAAGCTATTAAGCTGATAAGGAGCTGCAATCCCTTGCAGACTGATAACAATTGGGGTATCGGAAGCCTCGCGGCCTACCGGCTGGAATACCGCAACCGGATAGCCTGAAAGTCTGGCATCGACTTCCGCGTTGCCTGTAAATTCGTAATCATGGTGTACCCAATAGCGGCCTCCCGTTCGTCCTTCGAGGTGGATTGGATCAGGGCCATAAATCGCAGCCGTGTTCATTACTCTAATTACCCCAATTATTTAATCTGCAGGGAGTTGTTCGGGCTTAGCAGTCCAACTCAAGTAGGTGCAATGCAAGATGAATCCGTTGCCTCGCCGATTCAAACCCTTCGCGTGACAGGGCCAGGTCTAACTCAAATTGCGAGCCCTCCCGATCCTCCTGCAACCCCCGCAGCAGGCCGTAAACATGATGAGCAAAGGCACGGTCATCATGGTTATTCTTGGCAACATTAATTTTCCGCTCAGCCTCATCCAGTTGCCCCCAAAAAATATGCAATAAAGCGCTCCGGCACAGCGCTTCGTAGTTTGACCCTGACCAAATTGAAAGGATATCGGCCAAGGACCGTAACCAAATGGTTGCCGGAGGAGTCAGTTTTCTGATGATCATAAATCCCGGGCCAGTGATTATTGGGATTGGAATTCCAGTTCCTGTCATTTCGATATCTTGGCAAAATCTTTTCAAGGTAGAGCCAAAAGCAGTTAGGGCAACGGCAGAGAGATTGTTAGCACCGAGTTCTTTTTCCAATCCCGGCTGATTGCGGATTTCATCAAGGACAAGTGCGTAAAATCCATCCTGCAACCGCATTCTATTTTGTTTCATTTTCAATGTTTCCCACTTAAAAACTAAAACCTGAGAATAGAAAACAATCAAAATTT
>CAIWHS010000476.1 GCA_903912515.1 uncultured Planctomycetaceae bacterium | reverse complement strand
GCCGCCCAACGTACCGCATTCGCCAGCATCACCCGCTGCCAGGGGTAGGCATAAAGGTAATAGCCCGCATCGACCCCTGCAGCAAAATAAACCACCCGCCCCTTGCCAAATGGCCGGGTGATCACGGCTGGCGATTTCAATCCCTTCGCATCCAGATACCACATCTGCGCTGTGCTGGCACCAACTGCCTCCACTGCCAAGGCCGGCCCCTTGAACACAACCGCAGTGTCATCGACCAGCTCAGCCAAACTTGTACTTGCAAGGGGGCCTTCCTGCGCAATCAACACCGTTCTCGCCCCTTTCCGCTTCAGCCAATAGTCTGGCCCCACCCCTTTTTCAAAGTTCCAATCCAGCGCCACCTTGCCCCCTGCCTCAGCTACCGGGCCAAGGTGCTTTACGCCTAACAAATCCTCTAGCAAGCTCCGGGTCCGCGCGTTGCCAGTCGCATCAAATGCCCCGGTATCCATGCTGGCAACCAATCCCCCGCCGCTAGTCACAAATCGTCTAATCGCTGCTGCTTGCTCTTCACTCAGGCACGCGGTGTTGGGCAATATCAACACTTTGTGTTTCGCCAAATCCGCATCCTGCACATTCCAATCCTGGTACAGGTTGAACGGCAAATGCTCCTCAAGCATCGCTCGAAAATATCCCAGCGTGTGCGCCAGATACTTTTCTTCCACCTCACCCGACGACCGACCATAAAAATTCCGCGTATTGTCACTCACCACCATCGCCGCCCAAGGCTCGGGTTGCTGCTTCACAAGCCAAGGCTTCAGCGCGCGGATTTCTTCCAGCCCAGCATAGGCAGCCTGCTGCAAACGCTTCGGCTGCGACACCGCCAAACTTGGAAAACCACCATGAGTGGCCACCAACAAGAGCCGCCTCCTCAATTCATGTGCCGGTAAACTGTCCTTGCTATAGGGGTTTCCATGTGACATCAAATATGGTTCGCTAAAGGCCACCCGGTGGTTGCTGCCAGACCACGCGAATGCGTTACCAAATGCCGGCACAATCGTCCCGCCCCGGTTGCTTTCATCCATCCAAAATTCCTGGTCGGGCGCATCAAACAGCAGGTTCATCCGACCGGGCATGTTTCGCGGAATGCTTAAAAAATGTCCCCAACGCCCAGCGTTGGTGCTCCAGGTCGCCAAGGCAACGCTGGGTTTAATCCCCTTCAACCGCTTTTGCATCCGACGAACCAGGTCTTCCATCCGGCGATCCGCCCAATGCTGATATTCTCGAAAACCTGAATCTTCCATGTTCACTGCCGGTATTGCCTTGCCAGTGGCTTTCATAAAATCGTTACGGCAATGTTCGCAATAACAAAAACCGCCATGGTGCAAGCCATCAAAACTGAAGGCGTCCACATCCGGGAACAATTTCAAAATCTCTGCCAGCACCTCAATAAAAAAGTCCCCATAGGGCCCCTGCAAACACAGCATGCCACCATGCGGTTCCTTGCGCATATCAACTTGTGGCACTTTTCCATCCGCCGTGGTCACCCGTCGCCATTCCGGGTGGTTCTCATACACCTCCGATTGCAAACAAGGTGGGTAAACACCCAAAATCCGCACGCCCAGTTTCTTGTATTCGGCAACATCCTTGCCCAAGCGGTCTAGCCCCACATGCGGGCTTCGCTTTTTCAGCAATTTGCTGTCATAATAAGGATAAAAGGGGTCAACAAAATTTAATTCACTCAAGCTCACCCCAGCCTTGGCAGCCCGCTCCCGCGCCGCGCTATCCATCCCTGAAAGCGTGTAGCCGGCCCCCAGCGTGCTGTTCACCCACTCAGGAAGCAAAACGGGCCTGAACGCCACCCGGTCAAACGGTTCACCAGGCAATGGCTCGCCAAAAATTGCCGGCTGGCACCGCGCCGCTGTTGCCACTAAAAAGCCTACCAAGACCACAACCCCAAGCGTTCTTAAATGCACCGCTATTCTCCCCAGCAATGACCGCCAAAAACTAAACTCTCACCCTGCAAAATACGCCACCTAACAACCCTAATCAAACCGCCCCAAAAACCTGGGGCTCGCGACTGTCTGATTGGCAGGTGTAAATTTTCCTTCCAAGGCTCATTTTTCCCTCTTGGTATTTTCGCCCTTAGTATTAACGGCGGAGCGCAATTTAACCAAGGGCAAGGCTATTGTCATTGAGGAATGGGCGTGGTGGGGCACGCAGGGGCAGCCCTTGCTTGGAAGGCGCCCTTGGCGGACTGGTTTTGTTTGATGATTTTGTAAGAAAGCCCCTGGAGGACCCGTGCTGCGCCAGGCTAGGGCAACCAGCCGGGAGGGCGCGATCCGTTTAGACACGGGTTGAGCCAGGGATTGGTGGGCATTGCTGCCGCGACCG
>CAIWHS010000475.1 GCA_903912515.1 uncultured Planctomycetaceae bacterium | reverse complement strand
ACCACGGGCTGCGCCGTGGCAACCACCAGCGTTGCAACCTGCGCGCATGAAAATGGGCATCACATCGAGACGAAAGCTAACAGGGCGCTCTTCGGCTGCCTTGGTCACAGCCACCGGGGCCATGACGGCGCGGCCGGCGTGTTCGACAATGAGCTCGCATTGGCCATCGGCTACAGGCAACAGGATATTTTTTTCCCACCTGGCCACTGCTGAATTGCTGAGGCGGGGTTTGGCCTGGCTGGTGACATCCTCGGTGATGCCATCGGAATAGGTGGCTTGAACTGCCACCACTTGCCTGGCCTGCTTGGTGCTGAGCGTGATCTGTGGCGGCAGGATATCGAGCTTAGTGAGGTAACGGGTGGCTGGAGCCGCAGGGGCCGGGGCTGCCGCCACGGGTGCTGGCGCAGCCGGTTTTGCCTGTGCCATCAACTTAGAACCGGCTGCAGCCACCAGACCCACCAAGGCCCAGGCGAGCACACGGCTCTTCAGAAGATTTCTCATATCAGCCTCTCCACTAAATCGACCAAAATCGGGTTCGGGTTGATGACCCAAGGTCACTTCCCCTGTTTTTCGCGTTCGGCCTGCTCAAGACGCAGCTTTTCGAGCCGTGTGAGCCGCTTTTCCATCGGCTGTGCCACCGGGGCCGGTGCTGGCTTGCCCATAGGCATGGGAGCCGGCGCGGCCGCGGTGACCTTGGGCGGGATGGGTACATCGATGCGCAACTCGGTTCCGCCCACATTGTGGACCACCGGTTCGCCGTTCACCTGCATGATGGCCTGACAAAAAATGTTGCCGTGCTTGCCGGCTGGAGCAGTCTTGTCGACCTGAAGCTTGAAAACCAGCTCCTTGGTATCGGCCTTGATTTCTAGTTCGGGAGCGATCACCTTGGGCGGCAGACCCACTATCTTTACCTTGCCAGGGGTAGTGATCGGGGTCGTGATGGTGATCTTGCAAGGGATCTCGGTTTCCTTGCCCTGCTCAACCGCGCCACGCTCCATGGCCATTGCGAAGAATGGTGCGACCACATTCAGGTTGAACAGTTGGCTTGAGACCCAAGCGGGGCCTCCAGCCACAGTGGCGTTGGCGATGATCGCTGTCTTCCATGCCTTAATTTGGGCATTGGGCGCAGCGTTGATGGTGAGGGTTGTTTCCGTGCCTTTTTCAGGGATGGTGTTAGAACCCTGCGTGGAGACGCCCGGCGGATTGAAGAGCGGGTAGACATTGATAGGGGCGGTGAAGCCCGGTTTGCGCTCGGCAATGATTCTCAATTGCATGGAACCATTTTGCACCAGGGGACACTTAGGCTCGACCACGGTGATCTTGAACGGCACCTCGTCACCCACGGCGACCGCTTCTGCCTCAAGATCGTATTTCCAATAGAGGGTTTGGTTAGGCGGCCCGATGATCAGGTCGGCTTGCTGATTGAATTGCGACGGGAACTCGGGTTGTTTGGGATCAGATGGGCGCGCGCGGAATTGGCTCAGGCGACCCTCTGCCTTCGCATCGGCAGCAGCCTCGATAACCACAGGAATGGTGTCGAGGTTGGCTGGCATGGTGTCGCATGCGAAAGTGGCCCCCGGCGGTAGGTTCTCAGCGCGCAGGGTAGCATCGCCACCCCACTCGGCCCGTCCCACGCTCATCAGCGATGCCATGCGGTTGCCTTTGTGCACGGTGATGGTTTGGCGCTCCTGCGAGAAGAGGGCAACTTTGGGGATGCTGAGGGTTGATTTTGGCGTTGGGCTGGTGAATTCGACGCGGTAAGAGTAGTCGGTACCGCCCTTTTTCAGGTGGTCCTGAATAGTGAGAATGTAGTTTTTATCTTCTGGCAAGGTGACCCGGAAGAAGCTGTCGGGACCGACAGCATCGTCTGCCGAGGCAAAGGGAGCGGCACCTTCGACCGCCAGATACATGACGGAATCGAGAGGGGAGCCAAGGCGACGGGCGTAGCAGTGGACATCGAAGACTTGGCCTTTTTTGCCCGGGAACTTGAAAATGTCGACATCGCCGGGTTTACCGATCACGCCGTTGAAGGCGACCGGTCCTGGCCCGGTGGATGCTTGGGCGGGCGTGTCGTTGGGCTCTACCTCCAGCACATTGGCCAAATTCACCACGCGAAACGGCAAGCCGGATGGGGAAATGCCTGTCGCATCCTGCGCATGGACGGCAAAGTTGGCTGGGGCATCGGCCGGAATTTTCACCTTTTGCTTGATGGGGCCGGAGGGGTCGCCCAGGAAGGTGACATCCAGTTCCTCGCCTGGCTTGCCGCCGGCTGGAACCATGGCAGTGGGGCGGGGGAAGTTACCGATATGGAGGCGGTATTGGCAGGCACCGTTGCCGCCATAGCTGGTCTCACGCACCTGCACGATGTAGGTGCCATCGTCAGGGGCGACAATGGAGCACATGCCATCTTGCTTGCCAATGGGAGAATCGTCGCTGGCGATAAGCTCAAACCGTTTGGAATCGAGAATAGCGATGTAGGGATCAAAGAAGGTGCCGCCCAATCGCATACCGAACACCTCTGCGCTGAGTCTTTGGCCCTTTTTGAGATCGACAGCGAAATAATCGACATCCTCATTATCGACCACACCATTGACCACAGTGTTCAGGTTGATCTTTTGGGGTTTGGTGAAATCGCTGTTGGGTTCCTTCTCGGCAACATCGGGAAGGGAATCAACAAACAGGGAGCGTACCTCGGTGATGCCCAAGGCGGTGCGCAGGCGGACTGGGTGCTCACCGATTCGGCAATCAGGTCCGGTTTTCACCTTCACCTTGACGGTGGAATCGTTCACAGGGGTGATGGAAAGAACCTGAATACCCGGGTTGTAAAACACCACTTCTTTGGGATTGGCCAGCCGCGCCCCCGAGAAAACTAATTCGGCCTCGGTTCCACGCTGAATGCCACGGGGTGCAACTCCACCCAAGCTAGGAGAATTAGCGTGTAGGAACCCCTGCGTGAACAGGCAGACAAGCGCCATTAGTGTGGCGCGTGCCAACAGGCTGTTTGGGCCCATGGCAATACCCCTCATTGTCAATCCAAGGTGATAAATCAGTTATTCTTCAGGCGGGTAGCCACAACGGGACCGGGCCCCGGCAGGCCATACAAAGCTGCCGCGGGAAAAGGCGTTCAAGGCCCCCACCCCGCGGCATTAAAAAGCGGATCAAGCCAACAATTCGTTGACAACCTTGCCGCTGTTGACGATATCGATGGGGCGGTTGCCCGGGGCAATAAGGCGCTTCACGCCGTCGATGCCCAGTTGGTTGTAAACGGTCATGGCCATGTCCTCGACTGAGAGGGCATCATCATCCGGCTCGCTGGCTGTGGGATCGGACTTGCCGTAGACAAATCCCTTTTTGATTCCGCCACCGGCCAAAACGATGCTGAACACCTTGGGCCAGTGGTCTCGGCCAGCGGTAGCGTT
>CAIWHS010000474.1 GCA_903912515.1 uncultured Planctomycetaceae bacterium | reverse complement strand
CGGGAAAATCAGCTCGCCCGCGTGCTTGCTCACCACCGTTGCGCCCAGCAGCTTGTCGGTGCCCTTGGCCAAGATTAACTTCAACCAACCGAATTCCTCTTCCAGTTGGATGCGATCGGAAGAACTAGCTGGGATGTGCAATACCTCGTGGGGGATGCCCTGTAGGGTGGCCTCCTGCTCGGTCAGGCCCACCTGGGCGATGGCCGGATCGGTGTGCAAGCAGCGGGGAATAGCCAGTGTGTGGGTATTCGATTTACCAAACCCAAACGGGTGGGCGAACAGGGCGTTTTGAATGAGCGCCGCAGCATGTGCGCCCGAGCGGTGGGTGAGATAGGGTGGGCCAATCACATCGCCAGCGGCGTAAACCCATGGGTTGGTGGTGCGCAAGAACGGGTCCACCCGGGGGAACAGGCCGTTGAGCTCGATACCCGCCCGCTCCAGATGCAACCCGGCGGTGTTGGGGGCGCGCCCGGTGGCCACCAAAATGGCCTCGGCTTCGAGCGTGTGCGTTGCTTGGGTGCCTTGCTGCAGCAGATGCACCCGAATGCCTGAAGAAGTCTTCTCCACACGCTGAAGGGTCGACTGCGTGCAGAGGCTGACACCATCTGCCTGCAGGGTTTGCCCAACCAGTTGGGCGGCGCTCGCATCTTCCCGGGCCAAGATGCTGGGGCCCCGTTCCACCAGCGTGACAGCGCACCCCAAGCGGGCCAGAGACTGCGCCAGCTCCACGCCCACCGGCCCGGCCCCCACAATCACCAAGCTGGCGGGCAGGCGGTTGAGGTCGAAAAAAGTGTCGGTGGTGAGGGGGGAGCATTCCGCCAGCCCGGCAATGGACGGCAGCGCAGGCGAAGCCCCCGAGCACAGGGCGGCCCGCTTGAAAGGGAGGCTTATACCCTCCACAGTGATGGTTTTTGGGTTAGCGAAAGAGGCTTGGCCAAAAAACAGGTCTATCCCCAAAGCGTTCCAGCGCTCGGTTTTATCGTGTACCGAGATCTCGAGGCGTTTGTGGCGCAGGTGCAGCCGTGCGCTTTCCAGACGGTCGGCAGCAGTTTTGCCAGCAGAAGACCGGGCAAAGGCTGCCAAGGCCTTCGACGGCACGCAGCCGGTGTTGAGGCAATCGCCACCCAAGCGGTTGCGTTCCACCAGAGCCACCCGCGCGCCCAAGCCAGCAGCGCCGGCGGCGCTCACCAGGCCGGCGGCTCCACCCCCGATCACCACTAAATCGTAGGCCGATTGTGGCTTGGGGTTGATCCAGTTGGCCGGGTTGACATGGGCCAGTAGCGCTGGGTCCGCGTCGAGGGAAAAATCAAGAGAGGAAAAGCTGGCAGTGGTCATGGTGCTCCGAAGATATAGCCGGGAATCTCCAATTCCACTTTGTAGAGCGAGGTTTGGGCGGTGACAAACAGGGTTTTGTTGCCGGGGCCGCCAAAATCGCAATTGGCCGGCTGTTCAGGGAAAACCAGCGTGCCCAGCAGCTTACCGGCCGGGGAATAGACCTGCACGCCGGTCTCGGTGGTGATGTAGAGGTTGCCCTGCACATCCACCGCCAGGCCATCGCCGCCGCCGTTGCCTTGGGGCCTTTTTTGGGCCAGTTCGCAGAAAACCCGGCCCACGCCCAACTTGCCCGGGGCTTCTACCGGGTAGGCCATCATGCGTTTTTGGCTGCTGGGGATCACATAGAGGGTGGTGCCATCGGGCGACAGGCTCACGCCGTTGGGATTGGGAAGATTGTCGAGCAGTCGGCTGGGCTTGCCGCCCTTGGGCAGGTAGTAGACGCAGGTTTTGCCTTGGGGCAAAGGGGTTTTGGCGCCATACATGGGGTCGGTGAAGTAAATGCCGCCGGTCTTGTCGAGAACCAGATCATTGGGGGCGTTGAGGGGTTTGCCGTTGTGCTGGTCGGCCAGCACTTCGCGCCCTGTGCCATCGGGCGACAGCGCCACCAAGGCGCCGTCCATCTCGCAGGCCAAAATGCGGCCCATGCTATCCACCATCAGCCCGTTAGCTTTGTTGGATTTTTCGCGAAAGACCGAGACTTTGCCCTTGGCATCCAGTTTGTGAATACGAGCGTTGGGAATGTCGCTGAAGTAGAGGTTGCCCAGGCCATCGGCCGCTGGGCCCTCGGTGAAGGCGAAGCCGCCGGCCACCTTTTCAACCGGCGATTTTGGGCCAATGCCGGGGATGGGCTCTTGGCCCAAAACAAGCAGCAAGAGTAAGTTGCAAACCATGGAAGTACGGGCTCCAAAGTGGGCTGAGGCGATGTTTACTGCCCAAATAACGGGTCTTGCCCGGGCGATCAGTCTTGACCCGGCCAAAGGGAAGCAGGCAGTCTGTTATCCAAAATACCTGAATGCATGCCCCAAGAGGGTATGCAGTTCGTTTTTGAGGAAAAATGATGCATAAGCTACTGCTGAGATGTTCGCTGCTGGGTGGTTTGATATTGGCTCCAGTGGCGTGGGCTCAAGTGGCTGCCCAGCCGGCGGGTCCGCTAGAGGGGACCTGGGAGATCATTTCGCTGATCGACAACGGCCAACTGGTCGATGCCCAGACTATCCGCGCCAAATTCGACACGGATAGCCGGTTGGTTATTGGCAAGAGCACCGTGGCGATCGACAACCCGGGCCGTCAGCGCCAAATCGCCTATGTGGTCGATACCGCCGGGCCTGGAACAGTCGACCTGGCAGGGGCTGAAAAGCTGGGCAGCAAAGGCATTTACACGGTGAATGGCGATTTGCTGACCTTGTGCTTTGGGGCACCAGAAAGCTCGCAAAGGCCGTCCAGTTTCACTTCGGGTGTGGGTGGCCAGCGCATTTTGTTCGTGCTGCATCGCATCACTCCGCCCACCCCCAACATGCCTGTGCTGGTCCCGGGCCAGGAATCGATTATCGGGCCCGATGGCAGGGTGACCACAGTGGCGTCTGGTTCCACAATTTTTGTGGTGCAGCCGCCTAGCGCCACAGCAATGGTGGCAGCCCCTGCCTCGGTCCCCGGGCCGGTGGTGAGGCCTTCGACTCCCCCGCCCGTCACGACCATAGCGCAGTTGCCCCCGGTGATCGCCCGCGAACAGATCATTGGCACCTGGGGCCACCAAGACAACGAGCAAATCGACACCACCACCTTCAACCCAGACGGCACCTTCAGCGCCTCGGTCACCTGGAAGCCCGGCTTCCTGCGCACCTTCCGCCAGCCCGAAAAGCGCAGTGGCACCTGGGCCTTGAACGACCGCATCATCATCCTCAAAATCACCGCCAGCACCGACCCCAAGCACGAGACCAACCAAGTGCAATCCTGGCGCCTCGACCGCGTCAACGACTACGAACTGCTCTACTTCGACCAAGATGGCAAAAGCCGGATTGAGTGGAAGGTGCGGTAGGCCAACAACGAGGCAAACTGGCAAAAAGTAGAACCATCTCCAAACAGGGGGCCGCAAGGCCCCCTGTTTGCTTAGTGCAGGGTTCCCTTAAAATGAGTAGCTCGAATGTTAAAATGGGCAGCTTTTGTTTGTCAGGCGTCCTTGGGGTTGGCCGAAGCAGGGCTTGAGTGTGAGAAAATGGTTGTGAATGTGTGCAAATATAGTTAAGGTTAGCTAGCTGTTGTCATTTTAGTTCATGGGTGGGCGGTCTGTTCCGCCCGATGATCCCCCACTTCGGCGAGTGCTTCAGAGTATCTTGGAGGCCCCGATGGGTTATTTGCCAAGCCATATTCAGCAAGCTTTGAGGGTGGCCCTTCCCAACGCCCTCACGCTGGGCAATGCCGCCTGCGGCTTCACCGCCATTGTGCTGGCCAGCAAGTCTGAGCCGGGCGATACCGAGGCGATCCGGTATTTGGCCATGGCAGGTTGGTTTGTGCTGGCAGCGATGATCTTTGACCTGCTCGATGGGCTGGTGGCCCGTTTGGTGAATGGCACCAGCGAGTTTGGCTGTCAGCTGGACAGTTTGTGCGATGCGATCAGCTTTGGCGTGGCGCCGGGTTTTCTGCTCTATGCCCAGGCCAAGCAGTGGTCGGTCACGGCTGGCCAATGGGCCTCGCTGGTGGCGGTTTTGTATGTGCTCTGCGCGGTGGTGCGACTGGCCCGCTTCAATGTGGCTCCCACCGATCCGGTGGAGAAAAAGCCCGGTTCATTGGCCCACCATTTCACCGGTTTGCCCTCACCTGTGGCTGCTGGTTGCGTTGCCTGTTTCGCATGGATTGGCCAGGTAGACCTGTTAGGCAGATTGAGTGAATGGGGTGGGTTTCCCGAGGTGCAGCCGTGGATGTTGCCCGGTTGCCTGCTGGCTGCGCTACTGATGGTTTCTCCGTTTCCTTACCCGCACTTGGCCAAAGATCTGCTGCGCAAAGGCAGCCGTCAGCGCTTGGTGCTGCCTCTTTTAGTGTTCCTTGGGTTGGCGATTTTTTCCATTCCGGTTGCGCTGGCGGTGGTCTTTTGGGCCTATTGCCTGCAAGCCCCTTCCCGCGCGCTGTTTTTGGGGCTCAAGCGCACCTTGCGAGTACCAAAACTGAATCGGGACAATGCCGGGGAAAGCAGTTCGCCCTGGAGGCGTGACAGGTAGCTGGAGCCGGTCGATTACAATTGAATCGGGACGGGGCCATTCCCGTCCCGTTTGTTTTTTTAGGGTGTCTGACCATGTTCACAGGGTTGGTGGAGGGGATGGGAGAAGTGTTGCAGGCCACGGCCGAAGGGCCAGGCTTGCTGTTGCGGGTGCGCACACCCTTTAGCCCACCTGTTGCCGAACTGGGGGCCAGCATCGCCATCAACGGCGTCTGCCTGACAGCCATTCAAATTGAGGCCGGCGAGGTTGCGTTTCAGGTGGGCCCCGAAACCCTGGCCCGCACCAATTTGGGCCGACTAGAGGCGGGGGCCCGGGTGAACCTGGAGCGGGCCCTGAAGTTGGGGGCAGAAATGGGCGGGCACTGGGTGCAGGGCCATGTCGATGGCACCGCCTGCATCGCCTCACGCCAGGCTGAAAAAGAATGGGACATGATCTGGTTCGATTGCCCGGTCGAACTGTCTGCCGACATGATCAAAAAGGGATCGATCACAGTCGATGGCGTCTCGCTCACTCTGGTGGATGTGCGACCGGGGGGCTTTCAGGTGATGCTGATCCCCCACACGCTGGCGGTGACCACATTGGGTACCCGCAAAGTGGGAGAACCGGTAAATATTGAGGTGGACATACTGGCCCGTTATGTCCGCAACGCCCTCGCCAACATGGCAATCGGCGCAACCGGCGGGCCGAAAACAGTTGAAGAGCCATTAAAACCATGGAAACAGCAGTGAATCAGGAATTGCCCAACCCACGCCAGACCCTTGGCTTTCTCATCAAGCTATTTCAGCGCCACAATTTGGGCGCGAAGAGCAAGCTGGGACAAAACTTCCTCATCGACCTCAACCTGCTCGATCTGGTGGCTCGCTCAGGGGACCTGACTCCCCAAGATGCGGTGCTTGAGGTGGGCACCGGCACCGGCAGCCTGACCGGGCGCATGTCTTACGATGCCGGTTGCGTCACCAGCGCCGAGATCGACCCCGGCTTCGCGCGCATGGCCCGCGAGTTGCTGGGTAAAAACCCCAAGGTGCGCCTGTTCGAGGGGGACGCGCTGCAAAACAAAAACACGATGGACCCCGAACTGATCGCCGCTTGGAAAGAAAACGCGGCCAACCACGGTTGCACCCGTTTCAAGCTGGTGGCCAACCTGCCTTATGCGGTGGCGGTGCCCGTGATGACTAACCTGCTCATCGATGGCCCGGTGCCCGAGCGCATGGTGGGCATGGTGCAGTGGGAGATCGCCGAGCGCATGACGGCCAGCCCGGGCGTGAAAGAATATGCGTCTCTGGCGATTATTTGTCAAGCATTGGCTGATGTGTCGATTGTGCGCCGAATCCCGCCCCGGTCGTTTTTTCCGCCACCCAAGGTCGACTCGGCCATTGTGCAGGTCGATTCCAACCCAACGAAGCGGGCTTTAGTCGACAAATTGGCCACCCCAACTGTTTCTGGGCCCAGACGGTTGCGTGAATTCTTGCGCGACCTGTACTGCCACCGCCGCAAGAATCTGCGCGGCGGCTTGGTGGCCATGCAGGGCAAAGAACTCACCAAGAAATTCGTCGACGAAAACCTGGCCCTGATGGGCATACCCGGCGAAGTGCGAGCCGAGGCGCTCGATGTAGCCACCCACCTGCGCCTGTGCGAAGTCTTTGGCTAATAATCTTTGGCTGATAGTCTTTAGCTAACAAAGCAAGATGCCGCAGATAAAACCTGCGGCATCTTGCTTTGTATTTCGTAGCAGCTTGATGGCTCAGGCTTAGGGCTCGATGCGCATTTCCCGCACCAGCGAGTTGATTTGCTGCATGCAAGCGTTGATGCCCTTTTCATCGTGCGCCACAGCCAGGCTGCGCAGGTTGGTGGCCTGTTGCGCAAGCTGGGCGGTTGCATCCATGATGGCTTTTTCACGCGAGGCGGGAACCCCGGTGGCTTTGCCCACCAAATTGGCGGTTTGGCCTAACACCTTGCCGGTCTCCTCCAGCTCTTTCCACTTGTTGGAGTAAAAAAACTCGTTGGCCGAGCTGGCCTGGAACCGGGCCCGAACCACCAGATCGCGATAGGGTTGGGGTGGCGAGTTATCGGGCAGGGGAACCAGATTCTGGCTTTCCTGAATCGACTGGCAGCCGGTGAACAGGGCCAAAGTAGCCAAAAGTCCAAAGGACGAAAGGGTGCCGCGCATGGTGTGCCTCCAAGAGAGGTCACCCGGTTGGCCCTGCCGCGCTAGCGGCCATGCACCCCCGGGCGTTCAAATTCCGTGCTCGGGCCAGTACCTGGCAAAGGAATCGCCAACCGGTCCCTGCGGAGCATCTCCTGCTCAGGGATGGGGCGACCTCGCTGGTCGATCCGGACGGGGTTTCCCTTGTGTTTCCAAGGGCCCACCAAATCGCACCCAGACACCAGGACGATGCCTGTGGTCAGGATTCCCAGCATTGCCGTAATGACCCGAATCTTCGTCATTATCACGCCTCGGACGCTGTCAAGGAAGGTCGCATCGCTTTTGGGGGCCAAAAAGTCAAGGCTGGGCCATCATAATCCCACCTTGCCAAACAGTAATGTGGGCCCATTTCCTTGAGAAACCTGACCAGTGCTGGTAAAAAGCAGGCATACCGCCTTTCAGTTGCCCCCGGGTTCGCAACACGGGGGGCCTGAGCCTAAATCGGGGTTTCACCCCAGGAATTTGTGCCTTTGGACCTTTTTGGTGATTCAAACGACTACTTTGCCAAGACAAGAATGTCCTTTGGCGAGCACCTCGATGAGTTGCGTGGCCACCTGTGGCGCGCGATTCTTTGGCTTTTTGCCGGCATGTGCATCGCCTTTTTCTTTGGTAAGCCAATTTTGGGCTTCATCACCGCCCCGGTTCAAATAGAGCTGGCCAAATACCGCGAATTTCGTTTGCAACAAACCGAGGCCAAGCTCGATGCCGGCACCCTCCCCGATGAACTGATCGGCTTGGAAAAGCCCACCCCCATTCTGGATATCCTCATCCCCAGGCAGGCTCTTGAGTTGCTGGCCAAGGGGCAAGAGGCTGGCAAATATGCCTGGAAGCCCGAGGAGGGCAAAACCCTGCCCGAAGGGGTGAGCCAGGTCGGTCCCGAAGACATGATCCGCCTGCCCGCCGCCTTCAGTGATCCGGTCCGCACCGGCCTGGCCATGAACCGGGTCATGTCGAAACTGAACGGCGACGACCAACTCACCACCCTCAGCATCCAAGAGCCCGCGCTGGTGTATTTGAAGGTCTCCAT
>CAIWHS010000473.1 GCA_903912515.1 uncultured Planctomycetaceae bacterium | reverse complement strand
TGAATGATAGGTTATGGACCGCTGGAGCGGCTTTGGTCCCAGGTTTGGGTGGGGCGACTATTAGGAAATTGGCAAAAAATCTTGACCCTGTTGGCAACTTGGTTGGAAAAAATATTGATGATCTTCCTGGTCCTAGTTCAGCATGGCGACAGGATATAGCCCCAACATCTGTTCGGCCTTCCGTTAATTCGTCGTTGCCGGGTCGGGTGACGCAAGAACTTCCCGCAGGTGGAATGCGGACTCCGGCTGAGAATGAACAAACTCGCAATTTCTTCGAGCGTAACCGTGAGGCTGCCCGAAAATGGTGGTCTGACCGGAACGGTGGCAAGCCGTTGCCAAAGGATTCCGTTCATGATTCGCATCCTCGTCCACTCAAGGACGGAGGGGACCCGTTGTTCATTGAGCCGAGCTACGATAGCTCGATTGCTCCGCATATGATTCCACAGCCACCTGACGGTCTTACTGACTTCCAACGCTGGGGCGCGATGGGTGGTCGGCCACGAGATCAATAACCGAGGATCAAGGTCATGTTTGAGTGGCTCGACGAAGAGATAAGTCAAATCAAGACTCCGAAGTTCCATCTTGTTGATGGACCCGCCCCCGCTGAACTGCGGCAGGCTGTGTTGTCCAGCGAGTTCCCGCTTCCCCCGTCATATCGAGAATTCGTGTTGCGATTCGGCAATGCCAGGCTATATCGATATGGCTCAAGCTATTACATAACGATCTATGCAGGCCCCAGAGAAGCAAAAAGTTCTCAGGAGGAAGCTTTCGTCAACATCGGACGAACATGGACTTCTCACGTTTATTTCAAGGAAGCGTTGCTCGTCTCAGGACTAGAATCACCAGTGTTTGAGTGGTTCAGCAATGGAATTCAGCAAACCGCCGATGGCTTTGAAGATTGGTTAAAGGCCAAATGTAAATCGGCTCGAAAGCGATTCAGAAAACAGGAATGGGAAGCCATCGAGAAAGGCCCGCCACCGTTCAACGATCATGAACAGGCCATCGTTGAAGCTCGCAAGCTGTTCCGGTGGCGTGTCGTCGGCATCGCCCCGAATGAAGACTTGCGTTTTGAGATTCACAATGGATCGGCCATAACGCTGCCATATTTGTCAGTTGGCGTTCGTGGAAAATTGCGACCTCCCAAGAACGGTCCGTTGAATGGCGGGGCATTTCTGCCTGTTGCCTCTATTCGTCCGGGCGAAACCAAAGTAGTCGAGTTTGATTGCTACAAGAAATTCATTGCACCGAATGACACGGAAGCATTTGCATTGCCTGATCCGGGGCCGGAAGACCGGGAGCAGTATTGGGAGTTCAGGACGTAGGCTTCAAGGCAGCCGGTGGCGTCGGTACGAGTCAACGTGTTTGGGAAGCAAAAAGGGGACATTCTAGAATGGCATGAAGTTAAGCCATAAGTTTTTCACTGCGTAAAGGTTGCGGTTTTTGCTATTTGGTTTTTCGGAATTCCTTTACCTCCTATCGGTCGCGTTCGTCAAATTGCGCACATTTGTTTTGTGACTCCGCGAAGCTGGGGGCATTCTGATTGATCAAGGCCTATCCAGGCCCGACCACTTCAAGAGCCTTCTTTCTTGGGTTTTGGTTTTGAAGTTTGTCCATGTCGAGGTAGCGCCTCGGGCCCCACTGGGTTGCCGCGACATGCCTCAGCCTGGCAGATACCAGCATCAAGGCGGACCGCCCATCCGGGAAGTTACCAACCACCCGGGTTCGCCTCCTGATTTCACGGTTCATCCTTTCCAGGGCATTGTTGGTCC
>CAIWHS010000472.1 GCA_903912515.1 uncultured Planctomycetaceae bacterium | reverse complement strand
GGGCTCTCCCTGCCAAAAGCCAAGCATTTCTGCAAGCCCTCACCTTTACTAGCAATTTATTGCGCAATATATCGCCAAATTTTTCAAAGGTAGTAGCTGGATTCAATCCAAAAAGACCTGATTCTTTAAGAAACAATTCTTTTGCACGAAGGGGAATAACACCCCCAACCCCGGTTTCAAAAAATGTTCCTTGGCCCTGACCAGACGATTCACCGGAATCCCCCAATTCCTCCGCTAGGTTGACCGCCAAAGAAACCCACTTTTTCCTCGCCTCAATTGCCTGAAACTGGAGTGAAAAATCTTCAAGTGAAAGCAACATATCCCCTTTATCCAATGGAGCAGATTTGTCCTTATAATTTTTGGATTTTTGGAGCCAAAGATTCACCGAGTCCACCCCTTCCAACCGGGGGTTTAACAACGACTCCGCTTCCTGCAATTGGATCTCAAAATTTGGGAATGCCGCTTTTGCCCGTTCCAAGTCACAAAGAATCATGTCCCTCTTTTCCATCGCTTCCAAAAGCAAAGGGGCTAAATTTGGATCTATTTCTGGAACTTGCCATTTCCTCAATCCAGTTCCAACTAGCTGAAGGCTGGAAATGTCCCGAATATCCGATAGTGTCGGCCAATCTCCCGCTTCTTTAATGGCCAGGATAAACCGCTCAAGCAAATTTCGGGACTCCAGCAGCTTAGCCCTCTCCACTGAGGGCAAATCTTGGTAGGAAGCCAAGAATTCAATCGTCTCATCTAAGCGGTTTTCCAATGGCTCCAAAGATGTCGATTGAAAAATACCTGGTTTAAAAGGATCCATACCGATTTGCAAGCGACTATATTCTCCTCTCCAACTGGCATTCTTGTCTGTTGCCAAAACAAAAGCGCCCAAAATCAAGGACAATAACAGCATTCCCATAAAAAAAACCAGCAGCATCCCTTTGGTATCTGTCCAATATGTCCGCCACTTGTAATTTTTAGCTTCGCGATAAATCCGCTCCCGGATCTGCTTATATTCCGGTAAAGCTTCTGTATTTCCAACTTCAATGACTTCGGCTTGCAAATGCAAAGCGCCAAATCCAGGCGCCGACACACCCTTGATCTGCTTTACCCAATCCAAGGCTGCTTCCCGCCCCATGTCCACGGGCGTTTCAGAATCTACTGGAAACAATAAAAAGACCGGCAGGCTGGCTACCATCGCCTCAAGACCACGGTAGTGCCTTAATAGCCTCAAATCTTCGACCAAACCAACATCAGCCAGCTTTGGAATCTTTTTGGTTTCAGGCATAACCACTATCCAACAGTGGCAACCATTCAATTCGGGCCGCACAGATTCGTCCAACGGATTTGCAAAAAAAGTCCAACGGCACCCATTGGCTTCATGCGCCTGTCCAGAATTTGATTTTCCCGGCGGTGTTCTATAACCGGCCAAAAGCTGATTTGTCGAAATCCCCATGACAAGGGGCTGGCCCAATACCGCTATACGCGGGCTCATCGGTTCTTCACCAAAAAAAACAGCTTGGTATCGACATTCATGGTAGCCCCTCCATGGTGGTCTGACGCTCTAGCGAGAGACCTTGTTCGCGGCAC
Source organism: uncultured Planctomycetaceae bacterium (assembly GCA_903912515.1). GTDB lineage: Bacteria > Planctomycetota > Planctomycetia > Gemmatales > Gemmataceae > UBA6894. The sequence goes on along the minus strand of CAIWHS010000472.1, from coordinate 6,317 downwards.
CATCGTGATACCTCGCTCACCAAAGGAGAGGAGTCATCTGGATCTTGGGTCGAGTACAAAAATTTGATTGGATTCAACCTGACGGGTGGTTGACCGCTTTTCCATCCCTGAATTCGAGTCTTCGCACTCTCCCAATCGAGCAAAACGGGTTTAGATTTTCCATTAGAAGTAAAGCCATTGCCTTCGGGGGCCGAAGTTACTTCTTCAAACCAAAAAAGATTGTTTGGTGAATGGTCTTTTCCCGAATACTCCTTCGCCAAATTCGGACCAAGGACCCGCATTTTCAAGCCAACCACCTTGGGCTTTTTTGGATTTTCTGCAATCAATACCGGAGCCACTTCTTTGCCTTGAGCCTCTCCGTCTGCCTTGACAGTATTTGCCACATCTCCAGGCCCACTTTTGCCACTCCCTCCACCACCAAGCCCGAAGCTTCCCGCAAGTAGAAAACAAAGCAACGACAAGCCGAGGGTTGTCCCCCATCGCACATAGTTGGCATTACGCGGGGTGAGCTTTTTGCCATAAAAACGCGGAAGTACATGGTCCACTAGGGGACCTGAAATTAAAATCCCCAAAAGCAAACCAGTTACTGCCAAAAAAACTCTTGGCAAGTAAACAAAAAACATCTGCAGCACTTCGCTAGGCTCCATCAGGGCCCACTCCTGCCAAGAATAAAATCAGGCCTTCCAACATCGGCAGCGGCGTCCACCACCGCAAACCATCTTATGTAACACTGCCTTTGGGCAACGGTGGGGAATGGAGAGCCAGATTCGGGAAGGAAAAGATAATAAGGCTCACGCCGAATACCTCCGTCAGTGCCTAGCTTACTGCGATCAGCTTCAACCATCCTGCGAACCTGTCCAGGATTTCTGTCAGGGTCAATTAAAACTGCACCTTCCCCGCTTCCACGAAACAATTGCCCCATTTTTGAATCTATTCTTAACAGAATAGGAGCGATGCGCCCTGACAAATCCCGTCCTGTAGCCGACCTGACATCCTCAAGACGCTTACGCTCGCTTTCTAAACGGTTCAAACCCTTTTCCAAATGCGTCAATTCGGCTTCGGTGTTTGATTCACTGTCTTTAGTAGCCCCTGCCTTTGCACCATCCCGCTTGGCAAAAGGCAACAGCAGGAAAATGCAGAACAACAAAATGAGAACATCAATCAACGGAATAAAAAATCGGGTAACGCTTCTTTTGGGCGGCCTGATCACAGTGGCCTCCTTTGCTAATCCATTGTTGCCTGAGTCGTTTTTTCGGCTGGAAAACCAGCCAAAACCCTAATCAGGTCACGTCCGACCATCACAGTCCATGTGGGTAAAATATTGGCAAGGGCCATCAGCAAACCAGCCCCAGTGGCGGTGATAGCGGGAGCATAGAGCTGGATAATCTTTTCGGGCGAGGTTGGCCCCTGCATGGAACCAAATGTTTGCAAAATACCTGCAACAGTACCAAGAAGCCCCAAAAGTGGAAACCATTCGGCAGCCTGCGCCAGATGGGACAGCCATATGTCCCCATCGGTTTTGAAACATTCTCCGGCCCAAGTCAGCGCCCGCCAACCGAAAAGCAACTGAATAAACATCAGCACCAACCCTCCCACAAGGATTAACCAATCCAAGGGGGTAACATGCTGGATGAAATATTCACGGCCTTGCAAAGGCAGAGCGAAAGTCACCAGCCCAAGGCCAGCAACTGGTAGTAGGCTAAGAACCAAAGGCATAAACGAGCACACCACAAACCGGCGCATAACAGTTCCCTACCGTTAAGCTGTGGTTTCAAAACCACCTAAATGTTGCCTCGCCGATGTTGGACGCAACAAATCAGGCAATGGACGGGGGCGACCGCTCTTGTCTACACAGGCCAAGGTGGTTTTGCCATCGACCAGCAAAATACCATCGCGAAGAATTTGGTACCCATGATCAATTCGGACCGTGGTCATTCGTTCAATCCGCAATCGAACAATCAACTGGTCATCAAAAAGTGCTGGTTTTTTGTAATTCAATTCCACTTTGGTGATGACCAGGAAAAAACCTTCCTCTTCCATGACTTTGTAAGAGGCCCCCAACTTCCTCAGGGTCTCAACCCTTGCTTCCTCAAAATAGGCTAGATAGTTGGCGTGGTGAACCACCCCCATTCCATCGGTCTCAAAATACCGTACCCGAATGGGAACATCAAACTCTTGGCCAGGTTGGTGCAAAGGATCCTTGCGTGGATGTGAAGTCATCGAATCAATCCGATGCGATTATAGGGCCAATATATAAGCAAGGCCCTGCCCAATAACAATCGACGGGGGACCGTGCCCCAAGATCGACTATCCGAGCTGTTAGCACTGTTGTCGCCCAAGCAAAGATAGTGGCCCTCGGGTACGCGCAAAACCCGCACAGGCATCCATTGCAACGCCCTTAGAACATCAGGAACAGGTCGGTCAGGAGTCCAATCAAGTGGCACTGTCCAATCCGAGACATCTTGGTCGGGACTGGATGGATTATCCCGGGAGGTGTAATAAGAATCGCGCCAAAGCTTAATCGATGCCACATCCACCGAAAGGCCTTTGGATGCAAAACTGGCTGGCTGAAAATCATTTGCTGTCGGACCTTTGGCTATCGCCGATTGATATGTCACCCCTTCACCAAAAGGCAAAGCCCCATCCAACCAAACGATTAATTTTCGATCCACATTTGCGAATCTGAAGTGCCTCTTTTTGCCATCGCTCCTGAAGGCGGTATCGGCACTGGCCAGCTCAACCGGCTGCCCCTTGCCATCCAGCCGTAAAAGCACACATTTTCCAGAATTACCATCGATTCGAGCCTGGAATCGGTCCACACCTTTGGACAATTCACAAATAAATTCCCCAGCCTCCCCTTGGGTGGCAATTGTGCTCTCCAGAATCAAATCGCTAGCCCAGTTGTCACCCGATCCGCGATAATTGTCAGGACCAGTGGGCTTGAATCCAAAAGGATCCTCCGTGAACCGGCCCAAATTGTACCCCATGACATCGGTAATAAGTTGATGGCGAACGGTATCAGGCCCGTTTACCCCCGCTGGTGGGCGCCTGCGGTTGGTGCGAATCAGGTGGTGATACCTTAACCAAATCGTTTTATTAACATCTTGGATCTTGCAACTAAAACCGGTGCCCTGCGGGTTCCATTCGCCAACAATATCACCTCGCCAACGGGGGTGGTCTTGCATGTCCTTGGCCGGCTTGTCCGCATCGTAAACAATGCGTGCCTCTGCCAGAACTACTCCCGGTGGTTTGCGAATTATGTCAAATTTGGCTTTAAATACCGAATGGGGAAGTTCCACATCCAAAGACTCTGCGCCGGGTTTTGGATCGTTCAAACCATTGCCCGATTCAACATCGAATCCACCACCTACGTTCCTGCGCGCCTTGGATTCAAAATGAATCAGCATCTGTTTGTGGAACCACATCTCAAGTGGGTTTTCAGGTTTGGGAGCGACTTCGCCTGGTTTCGCCTTATCCGGTGACCAACCTTCCTCCATCAGGTAAAGGTCACCTCCATGAACCGCGACCACCTCGCCTGAACGCCCCATCAATCTCTTGATGTAATTAAAAGGTGTATGCTGTTTCTGCGGCCCAGAGACCGGATAGTGCGGATCTCTTCCTTCGCCTGAGTTTCCGGGATATTTGAAAACCACCACATCATGCCTTGAAGGCCCTTTGCCAAGCAGGTCGTAATGAAATTTTGAAACCATCACCCGGTCACCCGTTTTTGGCCCAGGGTCAGGAAACCGTGCCGCATCAATACCTCCGGTCAACTGACCGGGCCGCATCAATTCGACATCTTTCATGCAATTCGGACAGGTGCAAAAGGGTTGAGGACCGCGTAATTCGGGAAACTCGACCTCGTCGCTGCAATTAACCGGAAATTGATGGCTACATTCCGGACAGTTGACAATTTTCTGGTAACCATAAAGTGTCTCAGCCATCGACCCGGTAGGGATGACAAAACACTCGGCTACAAAGGTTTTTAAAATCAAAACCAAAATGATTACAAAAACAAGTGTGTCCAGACTTTCACGCAAAGAGTCTTGGACCACGGTTTGACCAGGTTGAACTTCCGGATTTTCGGCCCTGCCGACAATCCAACCCAAGACCTTACCCAGGGCAGATCCGTCTTCTGCACCGCTAGCCTGCGAACTGACCTCCATATCCCCTGTCCCCCTGCAGGAATCCTTCCCGCTCAATCGCCAGTTTCCAAGACCGCCAAAAATGCCTCTTGCGGCAATTCCACTTGGCCAACTTGTTTCATTCGTTTTTTGCCTTCGGCCTGTTTGGCCAAAAGTTTACGCTTGCGTGATACATCGCCGCCGTAACACTTTGCAGTCACATTCTTGCGCAGAGCAGCGATCGATTCGCGTGCCACCACTCGGCTTCCAATGGCAGCCTGCAAAACAACCTCAAACAGGTGGCGGTCGATTTCCTCGCGCATTTTCTTAATCAACCTGCGCCCGCGCACTTCAGCGGTGGAACGGTGAACAATGGTAGAAAGCGCTTCGACCTTTCTACCCGCCACCAAAATGTCCAACCGAACCAAGTCCTCTGCCCTGAAACCTACAATCTCATAGTCCATGGTTCCATAGCCATGGGTTACCGACTTCAACTTGTCGTAAAGATCGTAGATCACCTCGGCCAAAGGCATTTCAAAAACAAGAAGGGCGCGGGTAGGGCTCAGGTAGTCCGTTCGCATGTATACACCACGGCGATCGGTACATATCTTCATCATATCGCCGATATTTCCGGCGGGAATCAGGAATGAAATCTTGATAAACGGTTCGCGAAATTCTTCAATCTGACCAGCATCAGGGACCTTTTGAGGATTGTCAATTACTAGGATTTCGCCCTTCCGATTGAGTATTTCGTAAGTCACATTGGGTGCGGTTTGAACTAGATCCAGGTCACTGTCCCGCTCGACCCTTTGTTGAATGATTTCACGGTGCAACATCCCGAGAAATCCACAACGGAACCCAAAACCCAAACCCTCGCTATTTTCAGGCTGGAAAGAAAAACTGCAGTCGTTTAATTGAAGCTTCGCCAAAGCTTCCCGAAGGGCCTCGAAGTCGTTGTTGTTGGAAGGGTAAAGGCCAGAAAAAACCATGGGCTTTGGCTCCCGGTAACCAGGCAAAGGCTCGGCAGCCGGGTCCAGAGCGTCGGTGACAGTGTCGCCAACCTTTACTTCCAGCAAGTTTTTGATGTGAGCCATGAAAAAACCAACCTGCCCGGCAGACAGATTTTCACATGGGGTGGGGCTGGGCCGGAACTGGCCGATATCCATCACGACCCCATCTGTGGCCCTGCCCATAAACCTAATTTTCTGGCCCCTGCGTATGGTTCCTTCCATGACGCGGATGTACACCACCACGCCCTTGTACGAATCAAAATGACTGTTGTAGATAAGCCCACGCAACTGGGCATTCTCATCTCCAGATGGTGGTGGCACGCGTTCAATCAGCGCACGAATAACCTCCTCAACACCTTGGCCCGTCTTGCCGCTGGCAGCCATTACTTCTTCTGGCTTGATTCCAAGGGCCTGCTCCATTTCCTCCATCACTATTTCTGGACGTGCCGTGGGCATATCGATTTTGTTCAGGACCGGCACTATTGTCAGGTCATTTTCAATTGCCAAATAAGCGTTCGCAACAGTTTGGGCCTGAACACCTTGGGTTGCGTCAACCAACAAAACCGCACCTTCACACGCCGCAAGACTTCTGCTCACCTCGTAAGTGAAATCAACATGGCCGGGCGTATCAATCAGATTTAGCTCATAAGTTTGGCCATCCATTTGGTGATACAAGGTAACAGGATGCATGCGAATGGTTATTCCACGCTCCCGCTCAAGGTCCATACCATCCAAAATTTGGGACCGAAACTCCCTCTGGGTTATTGCCCCAGTTTTCAGCAGAAATTGGTCTGCGAGAGTGCTTTTCCCATGGTCAATGTGGGCAATGATTGAAAAATTGCGAATTAATTTTCGATCGGCCATGGGATGTCTGAGCACTCCGCTGCGCTGTCATTTACCAGACAACGACAAATATTTATTCTACCACCCGAAACCCTACTCTTCCTAGGTCACAAATGTGGAGGTTGCGCCAGCCAAAGCTATAATAATCTTGGATTTTAAAATCCGTGCTTGATTCGAAATCCTGCGGTCTCACCTAGGCTCAGTTTATTGGAGAAAAACATGTTCAAGTTAATTGCCCTGACTAGTATCGTTACCTTTTCTTTTTTGAATCAAACTCAAGAACCTGCCACCGAAAAAGGCGAAGGCTTGTATACCAAAGTAAATTCATATCCATCTAAAG
>CAIWHS010000471.1 GCA_903912515.1 uncultured Planctomycetaceae bacterium | reverse complement strand
CCGCCCTAGGCCTGTTCAAGCGAAAAACAAGCCTGGCCAGAAATGCCTGATTGCGCTGCGGTAGCGGCGTTTTTTTGCAGAGGGCAGGGAAAAGAAGCACTTCAAGCTGCAATTTTCTGAAATGGGGCACTGGAGCTCCCTTTTCATTATTCCTTTTTGCATTTCATTCCCTGAATCACCGTTTTGATTCCCCAGCGTTTTAGGTAAATTGGCTAGGTACCTTCTCGCACCGCTTTCGCGGTGGTTGTGGCGGGCGGGACATTTGGAATTGAAGCATGCCCGCTGTTATCCGTCTGAATCCTGCTGAATGCGCGTTGCTGCTGGTTGACCTGCAGGAAAAGCTAGTTCCGGTGGTGGATCCGGACGAGGCTTGCGTTGCCAGAGCCGACTTGTTGGCTCTTGGGGCCAGAAAATTGGGTGTTCCCGTTTTGGCTACCGAGCAATACCCCAAGGGGCTTGGCAAAACAGTGGAGATGATTGCCCGCCACCTGACTGTACCCCCATGGGAAAAAACAAGGTTCAGCGCAGCCATCGACCCGGTGATTGATTGGCTGCACAAAGATGCCCGAAGGACCGTGATTTTAGCGGGCATGGAGACCCATATTTGCCTGGCGCAAACCGCGCTCGATTTGATCGAGGCTGATTTTTCGGTGGCGGTGGCGGTAGACGCCTGCGCGGCCCGCAACGGCATCGATCACCAGATTGGCTGCGGGCGCATGTTCCATGCCAAAGCGGTGCCAGTCACCGCAGAGGCGGTTCTGTTTGAATGGCTGGGCGACGCCTCCAACCCGGTCTTCAAGGAAATATCGTTGCTTGTCAGGCAGTCGCGAGCGGCGCTTGGCAACATTGGAATTTGAAACCCTCCCAAGAAAGAGAAAGACCCATGAGCACCTCTATCCCTCCCGCCCTTGAAATTCCGCGCAGGCTGTTGCTTGGGCCTGGGCCAAGCGATGCCGACCCTCGCGTGCTGAAGGCGATGTCTGCGCCGCTTTTGGGGCACCTTGATCCGAAATTTGTTGCCATCATGACCGAAGTGCAGGAGATGTTGCGCCAGGTTTTTCGCACCAAAAACAGTCTAACGCTACCTATTTCCGCCACCGGCATGGCGGGCATGGAGACCTGCTTGACCAATCTGGTGGAACCCGGCGACAAGGCGCTGGTATTCAATGCGGGCTATTTTGCCACCCGTATGGTAGATGTTGCCGGCCGGGCGGGTGCCGAGGTGCATGAACTCAAGTTGCCTTGGGGCCAGGCGTTCAGCCCAGAGCAGATGCGAAAAGAGATTGACCGGGTTGGGCCCAAAGTGGTGGGTGTGGTGCATGCTGAAACCTCCACTGGCGTGCTGCAGTCTTTGGAAGGGTTGGGCGAGCATTGTAAAAAGCACGGCGCGCTCTTGGTGATAGACACAGTCACTTCGCTAGGCTGTGTGCCCTTGGAGTTGGATGCCTGGGGCGTGGATGCGGCATTTAGCTGTTCACAAAAGGGGCTGGCGTGCCCTCCTGGTCTGTCACCCCTTTCATTCTCAGACCGGGCGCTTGAAAAATTGCAGGCTCGTAAATCGAAGGTGCAAAGCTGGTATTTTGACCTGTCGATAATCACCCAGTATTGGACCCAGGGGCCTGGAGCCCGCGCCTACCACCACACTGCGCCGATCAGCGCCAACTATGCGCTGCATGAAGGGCTGCGCATTGTGCTTCAAGAAGGGCTGGAGGCACGCTGGAAGCGTCATCAAACCAACCACTTGGCCCTTAAGGCGGGCCTCGAGGCCATGGGCATGCAATATGTCGCTCCTGAGGGGCACCGCTTGCCGCAACTGAACGCTGTCTATTTCCCTCAAGGTGTTGAGGATCTGCCCATCCGCAAGCGGATGCTGGAAGAGTTTGGCATTGAGATAGGCGGCGGCTTGGGCGAACTGGCCGGCAAGATTTGGCGCATTGGCCTGATGGGCTGCAATAGCAGGGCTGATGTGGTGTACACCTGCCTGTCGACGCTGGAGCGCTGCCTGATTGATGTCGGGGTGAAAATCGTCCCCGGTACGGGAGTGGGTGCGGCAGAGGCCGAACACGCCCGCATGGCAAAATCTTGATGATGGTTTTTTGCGGCTAGTCCAACGAACACGGATGGGCTTCCCATGGCTGAGAAGCTGGAAGGCAGCAATCTGGGCCCTTTCACCATCCTGCGCCCGTTGGGTGCGGGTGCCATGGGGGTTGTTTGGCTGGCCCAGCACCATGAGACCGGCATCAAGGTGGCACTAAAAATGATAAACGCGGGCGCGGCGCTGGCCAACCCTGCGTCGGTGGCCCGTTTCGAGCGCGAGGCGGGCATTCTCAAGCAACTCAAGCATCCGAACATTGTCAGGCTTTTTGGCGTGGGCCGTCACAAGGGCAGTCCTTATTACGCTATGGAGCGGGTGATTGGCGAGTCTCTGGCGGAGCGTCTGGAACGCATTGGCAGGCTGAGCTGGCAAGAGGTGATCGAGCTAGGCAAGCAGCTTTGCTCGGCCCTGAAGCATGCTCACGACCAAGGCGTGATTCACCGCGACCTAAAACCCAGTAACCTGATGATTGCCAAGGACGGTACGCTGAAGCTCACTGATTTTGGCATTGCCAAAGACTTGGACATGACTCAACTCACCAGCGCCCACTGCGCGGTGGGAACGGCAGCGTATATGGCTCCCGAGCAATGCATGGCCAAGAAAATTGGCCCGCAAACCGATTTGTACGCGTTAGGTGTGGTTCTGTTTGAGCTGTTGACGGGCCAGAAACCATTTCAAGCTCAATCAAGCGTTGAAATGTTTAAAAAGCACATGGAAGAGCAGCCCCCCCGGGCCTCTTCGGTGGTGTTGGATGTGCCGGTATGGTTCGACACCCTTATCTTGCACCTGATGGAGAAGGCCCAAGATCACCGGCCGCCCCATGCCGATGTGGTACGCGAGAGCCTGGAGCAGATTGAGCAGAAAATGCAGGCCATGGTGAGCGCTGGTGCCTCGGTGGCTGGCGCCAAAAAGGGTGACCGTGCTGCCAGCGCCCTGTTGGGGCCTGGCCGGCCCAATTCGCGAGAACGAGAGGCTGCCCGCTTGATTCGGGGTGGCAAATCGAAAAAAAGAAAGGGTACCCCCTTCTACGAGAAGGGCTGGTTCGTGATCGCAGGGTTGGTGCTGTTGCTCACTGCGGGCGGTGCTGGTCTGTGGCAGGTCTTCAGCCCGCCCTCAGCAAGCCAACTGCTGCAGGATGCCGAGAGGCTTGTGAGGCGGGGCAGCCCCGAAGATGTGGAGGCCGCCCTGCGCGAGGATGGGCCGGTGCAGACATTCCTGCGTCACCATGGTGACAGTTCGGTGGACACCCCCGCTGGGGACCGCATGCGGGACATTAATGGTTGGGCCCAGGCCATGGACTCGCAGCGGATTTTGCGCAACCATGCGCGCACGCGCGGCAACAAACTGAAGGTGGAGCCATCCAGCGAGACTGCCGCCAAGGCCTTTGCAGCGGTTGATCGGGAAGATGAGGGTAAGTTGGTCGAAGCCACCGCCGATTGGACCGGGCTTGCAAACGAACCGGCTCCTTGGGACCGTGTGGCCAACTTCCATTTGGCTGATTTGCTAATGGTTGACAATTTGCGTCTCGAATTTGACAAGCGCTGGATGATGGCATTGGAGACGGGCCGATTGCCCCCGGGTGGCCTGCCTGAAAATAACCCGCTGTCACGGACCGAATCGCAAGTTTGGCGCGGTGTTTTGGCGGCGAATTTTGGTGATAGCGCGCTGGCTTATTTTTATTTTGAAGATGCCAAAAAAACACTGTGGATGGATTTGGATGCCCAGTTCATTCAGCCTGACAGGCTGGCCCGGGCCCTGTATCTGTTTAGTGCCGAGAAAAACCGCTTGGGCAAACCGGCGGATGACCCTGAAAAGCGCCAGGTGATCTTTGACGCTATAGTCGCGGATACCGGGTCGGGTGTCTCATTGAAAGACCGTGCCCGGCTGGGCGCCCTGGTGTTAGTCTATGAATTTGAAAAAGGGTTTGAGGAGCGCGTGAAGGCAATTCGTGCCAAGCTCCCCCCAGCTTCTGGAAAGTGATGGACGAGGTGAGACTGTGAAGACAATGGACCGAAGCGGAAGCCACAAGGCATTTCATGAAGCCAAGGAGCTTATTCCGGGTGGGGTGAACAGCCCGGCGCGGGCTTTTGGCGCAGTGGGCGGCGAGCCTTTGTTCATCGACCATGGGGAAGGCCCTTGGTTGGTGGATGTCGATGGTAACCGATACCTCGACTACATTGGCTCGTGGGGGCCGCTCATTTTGGGCCATTGCCATCCCAAGGTGACTGCCGCGGTCACCGCAGCCTTGGCCAAGGGGAGCAGCTTTGGCGCGCCTACCGAGGCTGAATCGCGGTTGGCCGAACTGGTGATCGATGCCATTCCTTCCATGGAACGGGTACGTTTTGTTTCCAGTGGCACCGAAGCGGCCATGAGCGCCGTGCGCTTGGCGCGGGGCTTCACCGGTCGCGACAAAATCATCAAGTTCGCAGGTTGTTACCACGGGCATGTGGATTCGTTGTTGGTGGCAGCCGGTTCAGCGGCTACCACCCTGGGAGTGCCCACCAGTCCGGGTGTGACCAAGGGTTGCACACAAGACACTATTGTTTTGCCTTATAACGATCCCCAAAAGCTGGAGGATGCATTCAAGGCGCATCCAGACTCGATTGCCGCGGTGATGGTCGAACCGGTGGCAGGCAACATGGGGCTGGTTCCTCCCACGCCCCATTTCAGGCTAGCTATGCGCGAACTCACCCGCAGGTATGGCGCGGTATTGGTTTATGATGAGGTGATGACCGGGTTCCGCCTCGCTTTGGGCGGCGCCCAGCAACTGTTGGGCGATGAGCCGGATGTGACGGCCTTGGGCAAAATCCTTGGCGGTGGCTTGCCGGTTGCCGCCTATGGTGGCAAGCGCGAAATCATGGAAAGGGTAATGCCTGCGGGGCCGGTTTATCAAGCAGGCACACTGAGCGGCAATCCGCTGGCCATGGCGGCTGGAATAGCCACCCTAACCGAGTTGAAAAATTCTAATCCCTACCCACGGCTTGAAAGCCTGGGGGCCAAGCTTGAGAACGGGCTTCGCGGCCTGTGCCAAAAGCATGGGGTGCCGACCACCATCAACCGGGTTGGCAGCATGTGGACCCTGTTTTTCACAAGCCATGCAGTGACTGATTATGACACTGCAAAAACCTGCGATACAGCGAGGTTTGGCAAATTCTTTTGGGCCATGATGAACAGAGGGGTTTATCTGCCCTGCAGCCAGTTTGAAGCGGCATTCAATTCGGTGCTGCACGATGAGGCAACGATCGACCTGACTTTGAGGGCCGCAGATGAGGCGCTGGCCGAAATCGCCAAGACTTGAGAAATAGGGCGGGAAAGAACATCAGGTTCCAAGCCGGCTAAAATAAGGGTTACTGAAATTGACATTGCCCGAAGCCAGCAGTTGAAGGGCGGCATTGAAGTCCGAAGGGTGTGGAAGGAATCCTTCATTGACCGCCTCTGGGATCGGCGGGTTGAATTGGCGCATCATTAGAACATTGGCCCAAAGGTAGGCAATCACTGCCGGCAGTCCTGCCACGCCATTGGCGGCAAAAGCGTCTAGTGCCGACTGAACAATGTTGGCGGTTACCCATGTCTCGAAATCACTAGGGCTCATGGTTAAAAGGTCACCAGTTGAAACTATGGGCTGGTCGGGTAGCCGCCCCAGCTCTTTCATCACTTGCACCTGAAGAACCTTGATGCCCTCAAAAGGTTCGTCCAGATACACCTGATCAATGGTTTGAATGATTGCCTGAGGGTTGATCAGATAAAGTTGCGACCAACGATAAGTGCCTTCGTTGATATAAGCTCGCCCATTGCCTGCCACCACTTGTTTTCCTTCGACCAAAACAGGGGCTATTACCGCTTGCAGGTAAGTGTTGACGAGGTCGGGATTGTTGTGCAAAGGCCCCAGCAGGGATTTCGCTATATCAATCTCGTTTTGCATAGGGAAAAGGTGGCTTACTGGTGCCGAATTCCAATAGAAGGTGATGGATTCATCGTAAGGGAAGCCGTCAACCCCACCGCCGGAGCGGGTTTGATCCCAGAGGGTTTGGTTGGCGGGCGGGTTCCCTAGGCTAGCTCCCATCAGTGTGTTGAACTGCTTGACAAAACCATCGGCCGCCTCGGTGTATTGAGCGGTGAATAGTTTTTGCAACTGAGGGAGCTGGCTTTGGTCGGGATATTGAACCAGGCCCGAGGTGCTCAGGCGCGCCATACTTTCCGCACTGCCAACGACGCTGGCAGTGACGCCACGCATGCCGCCACTGGCATTCCACGCCATGTTCCAGGAGCCTATTTCGTCGAGCCCGACATGCCGGGCCAAAATTTTGTCATACATGCGCCACACACGTTGGTCGATGAATTCCGAACTGAGCGTGAAGCCGGAAGTGATTGCGATTCTGGGTGTGCCTTGCACTGTTTTGGCAACCCAAGTTTCATAATCGTTGTTGTTGGGGTTTCTGCCCAGAATTTCAAGATAGAGTCCGCGGATAAAGGTATCCGGAGTTCCGCCTTGGGTTGAGTAGTACTCGTCCGACGCGGTGATGGCAGCAATAACCCTTTCCTCGCTGGTTCCATTGGCGAGTAATTTTGTCCAATTGGCCAAGCCCGCTGTATCGGGTTTTCGGCCCAAAAAGCTTTGATACCAAGCGGTTACCTGATTTTGGCGGAATTCAGGTGAACCATAGATGGCATCGGCGACCTTTTGCGTTTTCCAGCCCGAATTCATTTGGGAAGAGAAATAGTCTAGCCCTGTTGGGTCTGGATCCCTGAGTAGCATTTCCCGGTAAATTCCGGTCACCAGCAATTGATTGGTGGTTAATTCCGGCATATTGGCGCTGAGTACTTCCCGGCACTCAAGGGCCTCAAGTTTTGGGCTTAAGAATTTATTGGCGGTCATCTCAGTCACGCCTTTCTTCATTACTAATGTGCTGCTCCCTGTAGTTTACGCCAATGCGCTACTAACCGCTCGGTGCGGTTGTGAAAAAAGCGGGCCCCCGCCGGCTTGGTGCCGGTGGGGGCCCGCTTGATTGTTTGTTTTTCTAGTGGTTTAGGCAAACCAGCTTGGCATGTCGCCCATGGGTGGCAGGTTCACCAAGCTCACGCTACCCACCTGAGGGTGTTTAGCCACTTGTTCAATCGCTTCAGAAGGCGGTTGGCCGTCCAGGTTCATGACCGCGATGGCTTCGCCGCCTTTTTCCTGCCGACCCACGGTCATGTGGGCGATGTTGATATTCTGCTGCCCAAAAAGATTGCCGATGAAGCCGATCAGGCCTGGCACATCGCGGTGCGTGAACAGCAGCAGGGTACCGTCGAGGTGGGCGTCCAGCCTGTATGGCCCTAGTTGGACAAGGCGCAGGTGGCGGTTGCCAAACAGGGTGCCGCTGGCGCGGTACTCCTTTTTGTCGGTATGCACCACTACCTCAATAAGCGAGCTGAAATCGCCTTTTTCTGAGGTTTGCTCTTCCACGATCGTGATGCCACGCTCTTGGGCCAGCACGCGAGCGTTGACCAGATTGACCTGCTCGAGCCAGTTTTCCAGCAGGCCAGCAGCAAACGCTCCGGTAATGAGGCGTGTGGGCTTGGCTGCCACCTCGCCACGGTAGCGAATTTCCGCGCGGGTGATGGACCCCCGCACCATTTGCGAGAACAGGATTCCCAATCGTCGCGCCAAGTCGACAAACGGCTTGACCTCTTCCATTTCCACCCGGTCAAGGGCGGTCATGTTCACAGCGAAGCGCACTTGGCCCTTGCACAGAAAATCAGCCAGCAGTTGGGCGCTGTCTTTCGCCACCAAAACCTGCGCCTCGAGGGTGGATGCGCCCAAGTGCGGGGTCACCACCAGTTTGGGCTGCTTGAGAAACGGGCTGTCCGCAGGAACCGGCTCCACTTCAAACACATCGAGTGCCGCACCCGCCAAATGGCCTGAATCGAGTGCTGCAAGCAGGGCCTGCTCATCAACGATGCCGCCTCGGGCGCAATTGATTACCCGGGCCCCCTTGGGAAGCAGGGCCAGTTGCTTGGCACCCAGCATGTGGCGAGTTTCGGGGGTGAGAGGCGTGTGCACGGTGACAAAGTCGCACTTTGGGCACAGTTCATCCACAGAGGGCACGGTTTGAATGCCCAATTGCGCGCTGGCACTGGGTGCCAGCACCGGGTCGAATCCGAGCACATGCATGCCCAAGCCTTGGGCTGCCCTGCGGGCCACTTCGCGGCCGATGCGTCCCAGGCCGATAACTCCCAGTGTTTTGCCGGTGAGTTGCGCGCCTATGAACTTGCTCTTTTCCCACTTGCCGGCACGCATGCTCGCATCGGCAGCCGGAATGTGCCGGGCCATGCTCATCAGCAGGCTGATGGTGTGTTCGGCTGTGCTCAGCGTGTTGGCATCGGGCGTGTTCATCACCACGATGCCCTTTCGCGTGGCGGCGGCGACATCGATATTATCGACGCCCACACCACCACGCACAATGGCCTTCAGTTTGCCTGGATCTTCGAGCAACTCAGCGGTGATGCGGGTGCCTGAGCGCACCACCACACCTTCGGCTGCGCGGATGGCGGCTTTGAGTTCGTCGCCCTTCAGGCCTGGGCGGTTGTCGATCTCCACGCCGGAAGCTTTCAGAATCTCGAGGCCGGCATCTTCTAACTTGTCAGAAATATAAACGCGAGGCATAGCAATCGGGCTCCTGTTTCAGGCGGTGGCAGCGTAAGCCTTTTGGCACGCGGCGACAGCTTCGCCAGGCTTCACCGGATGGCCAAATTTGGGAAGGGTCAGTTCAAGGGCGGCCACTGCGGCCAGCACCTCGAAGAAATCGATGTAACCCATGTGGGCCAAACGCAGGATCTTGCCTTTGAGCGTGTCCTGTCCGCCAGCGATGCGGATGCCGTGTTCTTTTTCAAGGGCACCTAAAATCGCTTGCCCGTCCACCCCTTGGGGAACTTTGAACACAGTCAGACCGTTGGAGGGAACCTTTGCCAACAATTCAAGGCCAAGGCCCTGGGCTGCGGCGCGCGCGGCAGCCGCCATGCGGGAGTGGCGGCGATAACAGTTTTCCAATCCCTCTTCCAAAAGCCGCTTCAGGCTAAGGCGCAACGCCTTGATCATGGTATTGGCTGGTGTGAAGGGGGTGTCGTTGCCCTTCAGATTTTCGCGATATTTGCGTAGGTCGAAATAGAAGGTTCGCGGCGGGTTGGGCAGGGCGTAATTTGCCTCCACCACTTTCCAGGCCTTGTCAGATAAAGCGATGAAAGCGAGACCCGGTGGCAGCATCAGCGCTTTTTGCGAGCCGGTAACCATCACATCAACGCCCCAGGCATCCATCGGGCAGGGCATCACGCCCAGACCACTGATGCCATCCACCACCAAGATCTGGGATCGGTCGCGGGTGATGGCCCCGTAACCTTGAACATCGTTGACCACGCCGGTGGCTGTCTCGGAGAGGGTGGCGAAAACCACGGTGGCGTCAGGGTGCTCGGTCAGGACCTTTTCCAGTGCCGAGGGCGGTACAGCTTCGCCGTATTCGGATTTGACCTCGATGGCGGTTACCCCGAACGCCTTGCAAAGATTGCGCCAGCGCTCGCCCCAACGCCCGGAGATAAGGCAGATGGCTTTGCCGCCGGGAACCAAGAGATTGGCGGCGGCAGCCTCCATGGCCCCCGTGCCCGAAGCGGTGATGGTCATGACCGGTTGGGTGGTGCAAAAAACCTTGCCCAAGTCCTCGGTGACTTCCTTCAGCACAGCGCGGAACTGGGAGGAACGGTGGAAAGTGACCGGACGGGCCAGTTCCAGAAGGGTCTCTTCAGGAGCGGGAGTTGGGCCGGGACAAAGCAAACGAGGCTTCATGTAAGTTCCTATAGGCAAAAGACTTAGGTTGAAAAGTGGTGGCTGGCATCACTTCGAGAGGCCGGTCAATACGCCAAATAGTTATTCTAGGGCAACCGGAGCATTTCGTCTGCTTTGAAACCAGAGATCCAGACTGCCACCTTGCACTTGACTCAGATGGGAAAGAGCGGTTAACGCCACCCCCATGAACCAGTACATCCGCTTCGCGTATGGTTTTTCCATGAGTTGCTCGCTGATCTTCGGATCACGAGTCATGGCACAGGTTGCCGAGCCAATGCCACCCAAAAGTACCGGCCAAACTGGCACGGTTTTGGTGCTGGACAACGACCGCACACTCGAGGGAGATATCGAGCGGGTGGGCGATCAATTTCGCCTTAGGCGGGCTGACGCCACCTCCTGGGTGCCTCCCCAAGCATCCGCTGTGTTGTGCGCAGATCTGAAGGAGGCCTTTTTGGTCCTTCGTCAGCGGGCCAACTTGCGCGATCCCGATGAGCGCATTCGCTTGTCGCAGTGGTGTACGGCCCGGGGCCTGAAAGAAGATGCATTGGCAGAGGCCCGTGGGGCGCTGCAACTAAACAACCAGTACCCGCCCGCCCAGCGGATGGTGCGCCACCTGGAAAATATGCGGCAAACCGAAGCGGCCGAGGCGGCAAAGGGTGGCAAACCGCAGCCCGAACCAGAGTTGTCCACCTCTCTCGCTTTGGAAATGACTGCGCCCAGCCTTGGAGTTTTCAATTCTAAGGTGCAACCCATCCTGATGAATGCTTGCGCCTCGTGCCATGCCACCGGTCGTGGCGGCGAGTTCAAGCTAGCTCGGGTTTACAGCGGCAATTCAGCCAACAAACGAATCACCCAACAAAACGCCTCTTCGGTGATGGGGCAAATCACAGCCGGGCAACCGCTTGCCAGCCCCTTGTTGGTGAAATCAGTCTCTGTGCATGGTGACCAGACCCAGCCAGCTCTTCGCGGCAGGCAGACCGACCCATTCCGCATTTTGGAACAGTGGGTGCAGCAGGTTTCGCGCGAGCACATGGCAAATCGTCTGAAAGAAGGCGATTCGGGCATTGCCGTCACCCGTGGAATGAACCCGTCAATAGGAATGGGTGAAGTTCGTACTGCAGAATATCGCCCTGAGTCTGGAGCCTTCGCCTCTATCCCCCCTTCTAAGCCGGCAACTGTTGTCGAGGCCAATCCAATGCCTCCACCACCGCAGCCGAAAACGCCAGAAAAAGTTAATCCCGATCCATATGATCCAGATATTTTTAACGGCAAGCCCGCTTCGCCACCCACTCAGCCAAAAACTCCCTCGGTGCCGGCCACCAAGCCGGGTGAACCAGCGAGGTTACCCACTTTGCCAGAGGCCAGGCCAATTCGTGATTGAGCCATCCTTGTTAAGAGTACCTGCGCAATCTGATAGGGTAAATTTCCCATGGACACGCCTGGCGCTTGTCGCTTGGCTGGTCTTGGCCATTGCGTTGATGGTGAAACTGGTGTGCTGGCCAAACAGGCACACTGTTTTTCCGGTCTACCATGCGGCAGTTCAGGCTTGGCTGGCAGGTGAATCACCCTACGAGCGTGTGGGTGAGCTGGACCTTTTTCGTTATCCTCCACCAAGTATCTGGTTATTTGCACCGTTCGGACTTTTAGACCTTCGATTGGGTGGGGCTCTGTGGGGCCTGGCTTCGGTGGGAATCACCCTGTGGGGGTTGATTAGCCTTTTGAAGTATGCCCTACCGGGTGCCACGGCGTGGTCAGATCGCCAGACGGCAGTCTTTCTAGGGGCGAGCTTGGCGATTGCCTCCCGCGGGTTGTGGAACGCTCAGGCTAACGGCATGCTGGGTGGTCTAATCTTTTTGTCGGTGGCCGGTTTGGCCCGCTCTAAAACTTTGGCCTCAGCGGTGGCCATGGCTGCAGCCCTGTTACTGAAGCCCACCATGATTTCCATCCCCATGTTGGTTGCTGCCTGGCGGCCAACATGGGGTCTGAAGTTGCTAGGTGGGTTGGCAGCACTCATGGTGCTGGCAGCAGTTCCCCAGCCAAAGCATTCTCTGTGGCTGTGGGAGAAATGGGTCGAGCATGGCAAAAGTTCTTCGGGCGAACGCCGAGGGGCATTTCGCGATGCCTGGACTTTGGGGCTGACTGTAGCCGATTTGGTTCGCCCCGGCAGTAATGAGCCGGGCCTTGAGACGGCATATGCCCGCTGGTATTACCCTGCTGTACCGGGAGCCTGCGCTTTTATGGCTTTGGGTACAGGGTGGTGGCTGACGCGGAAAATGGACAATCAGGCGGCTGTTTGCCTGATGGCTGCCTTGGGAACTTGTTGGATGATGTTGTTTGGCCCAGCCATCGAGCACCCTACCTATTTGCTGGCGGCACCTTGGCTAGCCTGGTGTTTGGTAAGCCATCAAGAAGCTGGTAGATATAGTTATTTGGGTTGGCTTGCAGGCTTGGCAGGTTCTGTGCTGATATTCTTTGCCGGGGGATTGCAGGCTAATTCATTCTTCCCACCACTTTCGGCCTCAATGCCTATTGCTATGCTGTTGCTGACCGGTTGGTTAGTTGCCTGGGGCTTGGGAAGGCAGAACCAGACTGCCTGAATGCTGGTCAGACCCAGCCGGCCGATCCGCCAGCGTTTAGGGTGGTGATCAGGCTGAAACTGGTGTCCCCCAATTTATAGGCTACCGTGTCAGCGCTACCATTGCGGGTGACCAATAGTTCAGGCTGGATATCGTCATCAATATTTTTCAGGCCCAATCGCATGCTGGAAGGGTTACCACCAAAAGTATTGGTGATGGTGTAAATTAGTTTTTGATCTTTGTCCCGCACGAATACGCTGTCAGGTGAGGTTGGCGAAAATCCGCCATTCACATAAAGGCGCTGGCTGCCGAGAGTGTCTAAAATCACGGTGGTGTTGCCTGTTGGGTTAGCCCAACCTGTCAGGTCCTGCTCCAAGTGGAGCATGCCGTTCATGCCGGCTTTGTAGCTAAAAGTCTTGATCCCT
>CAIWHS010000470.1 GCA_903912515.1 uncultured Planctomycetaceae bacterium | reverse complement strand
GGGCTGGCCTGCGCGGTCTATCTGGTGGGGCCTCGGGTTGCCCCTATTCTTTCAAATCGGTCGGGGCCTGGGGTGGCTGGGGAACATCTTCCTGCATCTCAGCGCAGCGCCGACGCAGCTGGGCCAGAAACTCGAAGTATTCCAGTGGCGACATGATATCGCCTGCCCGCTCAATCTGCTGGGCAATTTCGAGGAACCGGATTTCAACGGGTCGGCGCATAAATTCAAAGGGCCTTGCGGCCCTGGGTTACTTGCAACCCTTGCGTTTGCCTTTGCCTTTTTTCATGGGTCCTTTCACTTGGGCGGGGAAAACCTGCGGGTTTTCGTGCATGAAATCCGTGACCAGGTCGATGGCCCAGCGGGCCATTTCCAGGGATTTAAGCAGGGTGTGCTTAGGGTTGGTGATCTGGTCGTGGCACATGAGCGACCGGATCAGGTCTTGGTTTTCCTTGCGCGGGTGTTTCATAAAGTGAACCCCTGTCCCGGCAGCTAAATAAGGCGTTATGAAAGACCGCCCCGTGTCACTGTAACGGGATTGCCGCCCATGGAAAAAGAAAGACAGGCGAGACACATTCTCAGGGGTGTTAAAGCGGTGCCCGCCGCGAGGGGAACAGAGTATACCACCATCCCCGCGGCAGGACTTCCCCCGGTAACAAGCCGGGAGCAATTTGGCGCCCACCACAGGGTGATGAAGCACCCCGTGGCAGGACTTCCCCAGTTCATGAGGCCGGGGCATGAATAACCCTCCGTTGTTGCAGCAACGGAGGGGGAGGGAGCGCAAGGAGGGTAGCGCCCGAATCCGGCAACTCCTGGCCGGAACAAATTTAGTGTCTGCAAACGCCTGCATTGATGGCTTTCTAAACCCTGTCTCCCCTTTCGTCAATAGCCATCTTTGGGTGAGCCAAAAGTGTTAACCAAATGGTAACAATATGCTTTACCTAAACGCACTCCTGGGGCGGCTTGGGGAATTCGATTCTGGGGTTGTGCCACAGGTGCAGCGTGCTTTTGTGGAGGTTGACGTAGCTGGATTTGGCCGGGTGATATTGGACGGCCCACTCCGTTTCCTCCCAGAACAGGTTTTTGACGAAACACATTTCGTCCCAGGTCGGCGGAGTCTTGCTGGTCGGCCCCAGGCTGACGGAGCAGTGGTCCCAGAATTGGTTATCCTCCTCTCCGCGGCAGGCGACGACGCGCAGCAGCCGCCGCCCGGGTGCCTTGTGGGCCGGGATAAGGAACATGCCGAACGGATCGCCCGTTTTGGTGTTGTAGGGCGGGCCGGGGTCAGCCCAGCGGAATTCCTCGGGGAATTTCATGCGGGAGATTGGGGGCAGAAAATGGGCATTTAGGTAATGACGTTGCCGGGGCTAGGGTTCCCACTCATCGCCGCCACAGCGCCGCAGCTCGGCGCTGGTGCTGATGCCCAGGCGGGCGCACCAGGCATTATGTTGGGGTCTAAGCGATTTCACCTTGAAGGGGATCGGGCAAACGAAGTGTTTGCAGTTGCCGCACTTTTGCGGCTCGGGTTTCGCGGGGTCAGTTTTCATTTGAGGTTCCGATCATGGACTTGCTGGGTGGTGGTGGTGAACAGGGTGTTGGTTTCCTTGACCGCCTTGCGCCCCAGCTGGGTGCCGATTTTGAAGTCGATCACTTTCTTTAGCTCGTCGCGCAAGTCGGCAATCAGTCCGCCGTCCGGTCCTTCGATTTCGATGGTGATTTTAGTTCTCATTTTATCCCAAAAGCTGAGTTGTCCGGCACGCCCGCCACGGTGTTTCCCGCTCCGTAAACCGTGTTGGCATTGGTGCCGAAGAGGATCGTGGGGGCAGTGTTGAATTCATTGTTCAGGAAGCTGTGCCGCTTGAAATTCTGTAGGACTATGTTCTGCATGGCGCCTGCGTTGGTCGCCATGCCGGTGAACTGGTTCCCCACAAACCGGAACCCGGTAATCTGGTTGCTCATCCAAACGTCGCCGGTCCACATGGATATCCAGCGCTGGGGCGAGTCAAACACGTTATCGGCAAAGGTCCAGTTGGCGAATCCCTGATTATTGTTCTCCACGCGCAGCGACAGCCACGTTGCCGCGAAGTGGTTTCCGGTAACTAAATTATCCCGCCAGATGGTGCCGTTGGCGATGCCTCCGCCGCCGTCCATCGAGAACGCGCCTTCGCAGTTTCTGATGATGTTGCCCTGGACGACGTTGCCATGGCCGTAGACGCTGACGCCCAGGCCCGTGCCGCCCAGGTCGATCAGGTTGCCGGTGGCC
>CAIWHS010000469.1 GCA_903912515.1 uncultured Planctomycetaceae bacterium | reverse complement strand
TTCAAAAAGCTAAAAACGATTGGTGGGCCCGGCAAGAGTGCCGGGCTGTTTAGTACCTGCCACGGGGTGTGGGTGAACACTCTGAAGAAAGAGCCGGAGGTATACATCGCAGACCGGGCTAACCAGCGTTTGGAAGTGTATTCGCTGGAATTGGAATACAAGCGCAGCCTTGCTGGATTTAGGCTTCCGTGCTGCTTTTACCAGCAAGGTGGCAAGCTTTATGTGCCCGAACTAGAAGCACGGGTGAGCGTGCTGGATGAGAATGACAAAGTTGTTGCCCGTTTGGGTGATGGCAAGGGAATATCCGATGCGGAGATCAGCAAGCACCCAGGCAAGTTTGCCAAGCCCCACGCTTTGACCTTGGACAGTAAGGGGAACCTGTTTGTGCTGGAGTGGCTGCCTTGGGGCCGGGTGCGTAAGTTCAGCCCTGTGGCTTGACCTTGACCACCCCCATGGACAGTGCTGCCCGCATTCCCACTAATCTGCTTACCGGTTTTTTGGGGGCGGGCAAAACCACATCCGTTTTGCATTTGCTGTCTGCCAAGCCGGCCAACGAGCAGTGGGCTGTGCTGGTCAATGAATTTGGCGATGTGGGAATTGACCAAGCCTTGATTGAGGGCGACTCCCCTGAGGACCTAGCCATTCAGGAGGTGGGTGGAGGCTGTTTTTGCTGCACGACTGCGATGAATTTGCCAGTGGTTCTGCACCTGCTACTGAGTGGGCGCAAGGTAGACCGCCTACTGATAGAAACATCGGGGCTGGGGCACCCGGCGGGAATATTGGACCTGCTGCGACAGGATCATGCAGATAAGCTCGAACCGAGGGCAACAGTGGGATTGGTGACACCCTCGGATTTGCGCAGCCCGGGAATGGTGGACGAAAACCTGATTTTTCGGCAGCAGGTGGAGCTGGCGGATGTGTTGTTGTTGAACCAGGTGGATAGAGCCAAGCCTGGTGAGGAGGAGGCGTTTCGGCTGTGGGCAGGGGGCCTATTTCCGGCCAAAGTGCATGTGGACGCGATTGAGCGCGGTCGAATTGAGCCCGCATGGTTGGATTTGGTGGTGGAACGGCCCCATAGGCTGGTTGGGTTTAGGCAGGTGGCAGACGTGGTCGGGCAAGGTGTGTTGCCCAAGCCGGAAGCTCGGCCTGAGCCTTGCAAGCCTGTACGGTTTGCCAGCCCGCAGGCGGGTGGAATGTGGGCCTGTGGATGGGTTTTTCATGCTGAAGACCGCTTCGATGAGGGGTCACTTTTACAGCTGCTAGGTCAATCGCGATGGGTGCGGCTGAAGGGTGTTTTTCATACCGTGGATTGCTGGATGAGTGTGAATCGATCTGCAGGCGGGATGGATTTGCGTGAGAGTTGTCACCGACGGGACAGCAGGCTGGAAATTTTTGCGGCAGACGAGATGGATTGGGCCTGGGTGGAGAGGGAATTATTGGGATGCCTGGATCGATTTGATTAAAAAACGGTACAGCCCGGGGTAAACCGGGCTGTGAAGGCGATTTAAAGCAGGCAATTGGCAAATCAGGCCAACTGAATTAAAGCTTTTCTTCCTTGAAAATCACATTCTTGCGCAGGGTAGGATCGTACTTTTTGCGCTGAATACGGTCTTTGGTGTTATTTCGGTTCTTCTCGGTGGTGTAGAAGTACGCACTTTCGGTGCTTTGCAGCTTGATGTAGTGGCGTGCTTCGCCCTTTTTACTAGCCATCGGTCGGACTCTCCATTATGAATTCCTGAACTAACTATCTAATCGGCTAAGCGGGCGCCTGACAAGAAGAGATTGGAAATCAGGGTTTTACATCTGTCAATTTAGGGCCTTTGGGATGAATGGACTCGTGGTCCAAGTGTTCCAAAAGGATTCGTCGAACCTCAGCTAGGCCCGGTTTTTCTTGATGAATCCTGGTGTGTTCTGCTGGATAGACCAATTCTGTTTCGGCACCGGGAAGAAGGGCGCTGGCAAGTTCGACGACGCCGTCGGTTTTGGCATCGAGGGGCAGGTCCCTTAGCCAGTGCTCGAGGGAGACCAAAGTGGATTTGCTTTCCAGCGCACCTGCCACGGAGTGGAAGGGGACCACCGGAGCGCCGCAATCCATGAGGGCCTTCATGCCGGGCGAGTTGGGCGTGAGGCCTGTGACGCTGTTGACTCTATTGGGTTCGATGATGAAGGCTTTGGGGTTATCGCGAAGTACCTCGAGTGCCAACTTGCGGAGGCCTTCTGGTGGGGAGGCCAGGATGGCCCCCAGTTTCCCCAGGGTGGTGTCACCAATGCGGCTTCCTTGGTGGGGTGTCCCCATGAAGACGATGCGGCTCACCTCGGGAACGGGCTTGAAGAAGAAGAGGTCGCGCATTTTCTGCCGAGTATCAGGACTGAGTTTCAAATTGTCGAAATCAGCCGCGCCGAAATGGTGCCAAACCTTATCGCCGCTGTCGACAGCCTGCAACCGGCTGAGTAGTCCACCCATGCTGTGCCCGACCAGCACCATGCGGTCGAGTGCCTGGTCCTCATGCTGGGGGTCGAGCGTGTCGCGGGTTGCGCGCAACGCCTGACGAAGTTCGGCAGCGGAGTAAATGATGGGCTGCGAGGAGGGGTAAAAGAAGGTCCAAAATTGGTATTTTTCGCGGATGACCGGGTCGGTTCGCAGGTCGTTGACCATGCGGGCCCAAGTGACGGGCGAACTAAGCAGGCCGTGCACGAGCACCACCGGAATTCTGCCTGGTCGGTAGGGTTCTAGCAGGAAAAGGCCGCGTTTTTTGTCGGCCAGATCGCCTTTGAAGAACGCTTTTTCCGAGAGGGCCTCCAGCCCGCTTTCAACCAAGGAGACAGCGAGCGGTGTGGTGAAATCGGCCGCAAGAGGCATGCGGCGACTGGCAATCATGATCGATTCGATCTGATGTGGGTCAACCAGACGAATATCGATTTTGTTCCAGGTCTCAACATCGGCGTGCTTTTCGGGAACAACCAGATGGCCGGTTACAGGCACCTTTAGAGATTCGAAAAACAGGGAATCGGCTCCGTGTGATCCGCGCTTGGCCTCGACCAAAAGAGGCACACCCATGCCTGGCCTGTCGTGCTGGCAATCCAGCCCGACGACACGGAGCTCGCGGGCTGTGGTGATGGCCCCGACATCTTGAAGGGGCAGTGGGATGCCCTCGTCCACCACTTCAAGCGTGGCGTATTGGGATTTGCTTCCTGGCTGTTTGAGTCGGATGCTGCCACCTGGGATGAGGCTACCGCGTTGTT
The DNA here is from genome assembly GCA_903912515.1 of uncultured Planctomycetaceae bacterium. Classification (GTDB taxonomy): domain Bacteria; phylum Planctomycetota; class Planctomycetia; order Gemmatales; family Gemmataceae; genus UBA6894. The sequence goes on along the minus strand of CAIWHS010000469.1, from coordinate 5,240 downwards.
TTGTGAGGCGAAGCAGCTCGAGGGTGGCATGATTGTGGATTTCCACAGCCAGATCGATGTTTTGGTAAATGGTTTTTGGCGCTAGGGCACTGTCGGGGGTGTCATCTTGATTGAGTCTGGCCAAGCTATGGGCAGAATAGGCGGCGGCGCGGGCATAGAGTAGGGCTTGCTCATCTTGCTTATTGGCTGGCTTGAGGTGCAGGCCAGGCTGATTTGCCAAAGCGAGGTGATGGTGCATCTCGGCTAGGGTGAGGAGAATGAGTGGCAGATTTTCGGAGTTTTCTGGCGAGGACGCCACCTTAGCGGAGAGTTCGAGAATGGCCTTTTTAGGCGAGACCTGCCAAAGATCCTCGAGTTTTTCGGCGCGAAGAACCTCATGGCCTTGGGCTGAAAGGCGACCTTTGGCAAGTTCGGGAGGAAGCTGTGCGAGAAGTTCCTTGGGGCCAAGCTGCTCAAGACGCAAGGAGGCACACCCACTGACCGCGGGAGCCAGCAGTAGGGCAAGCATCAGGAACCTACGCAAGAAAAGATCCATAGTCCGAGGTCAATACCCTGCATGGCCTTGCGGGCGCAAGGGATTTGTCCTGCCTGGGCCAGATGCCTACTTGTTGACGCAAAATTATTGCCAGCAGGTGGTTATGGCAATTAAATAGCAGGATGCCAGGTTTTGGAAACCAATCCGATGGCTTGAGCCACGGAAGAAACCCCCAATGTGGCGAGGGCCTCGGGAAGCTGGTCGATGACCCTAGTTGCTGCAGTGGGGTCGTAGAAGGAAACTGTACCCATTTGAACGGCACTGGCTCCCGCAACCATGAATTCCATCACATCGTCGATGGTGGCGATGCCGCCTATGCCAACGATGGGGATATTGACAGCGCGGGCTACCTGCCAGACGCAACGCAGGGCCAACGGTTTGATGGCAGGGCCTGATAGGCCACCCATGCCATTACCAAGAATCGGTTTTTTGCGACGCCAATCGATGGCGATACCGAGGAAGGTGTTGACCAAACTGACAGCGTCGCAGCCACCATCTGCGGCACCTTGGGCGATTTCGACGATGTTGGTGACATTGGGAGTGAGCTTGGCCAGTAGGGGCAAGTCTGGGCAGGCGTCGCGCGCGGATGCGACCACTGCGCGGCAGAGATCAGGTTTTGTGGCAAAGTCGATTCCTCCCGCAACATTGGGGCAGGAGAGGTTGAGCTCCAATGCAGCAATACCGGGCAGGCCCTTTACCCGGGCTGCCATGCGGGGAAATTCGTCGGCAGATTTTGCAGCTATGTTGAGCACGATGGGACAGGCCACTTCGGTTGAGGCGAGCCATGGGAGGTGATTTTGAAGAAAATATTCGAGGCCATCGTTGTCAAGACCGATGGCGTTGAGCAGCCCGCTGGTTGTTTCGGCGGTGCGGGGCGGTGGGTTACCGGGCCGTGGGTTAAGGGTCACCGTTTTTGGGACAATGCCACCAAGTTTTTTAAAATCGACTAACCCGGCCATCTCGCGGGCGTAGCCAAAAGTGCCCGAAGCAACCAAGACCGGGTTGGGCAGATGGAGACGCCCGAGTTTGGTACTTAGAGCCGTGGGAGGAATCATGGTTCTTCGAGGTAGGTGTAGCCATCGAGGGCAGCCTCAAAGAAGCGCTGCATCTGACGGGCCTCGGTGAGGGTCACCTTGCCGTGTTTGACAGCTTTTTCAACATCCTTGCGCAGGCGCTCCATGAGATCTTCGCCTGAATATTGGACATAGGTGAGAACCTCGCGAACAGTATCGCCTTTGATGACATCCTCGATGATTGGATCGCCATCCTCATCGAGGCGGACATGCACTGCGTTGGTGTCGCCGAATAGGTTGTGGAGGTCTCCCAGAATTTCCTGGTAGGCACCGATGAGGAAGGCGCCCAGATAGTAGGGTTTGCCATCGTATTCGTGCAGTTCGAGAGTATTACGGACATCTTTCAAGTCGATGAAGGTATCGATCTTTCCATCGGAATCGCAAGTGATGTCGCCCAGCACGGCCCGGCGCATGGGCCGCTCGTCGAGACGGTGGATTGGGGCGATTGGGAACAACTGCTTGATGGCCCAAGAATCGGGCATGGACTGGAAGACGGAGAAGTTGCAGAAGTAGGTATCGGACAAGAGGGACTCGAGCCCTTCTAATTCTTCAGGAATATCGTCTTCCTTGCGGGCGATTCGCTGGATTTTGGAGCAAATGGCCCAGAAGAGGCGTTCGGCTACGCCGCGCATTTCGAGTGATACGCCACCCAGGTTGAACAGGTTGACCACCTCGTCGACATGCTGAACGGCATCGTGATAAGACTCGAGGAGGTTCTTCTTCTTGATGTCGTGGAAGATAGCAAAGAGATCTTGGATTTGCTGGGGGGCATTAACCGGGAGCTCTGAGGGGAGGTCGGAAATGTCTTCTTTGTCGAGCTTGGAGACGCCTAGGACATCGAAAACCAACAGGCTGTGGTATGCGACAACAGCGCGACCGGATTCGCTGATAATGATGGGGTGGGGTACATCGGATTCGTCGCAAACGCTTTTGACGCGGAAAACGACATCGTTGGCATATTCTTGAAGGGTGTAGTTGATGCTGGATTCAAAGTCGCTTTGTGAGCCATCGTAATCGATGCCCATGCCACCGCCGACATCGAGGAATTTGACGCCAGCTCCTAGGCGGTGGAGTTCGCAATAGACACGAGCCGCCTCGGTGAGGGCGTTTTTGATGCTGCGGATGTTGGTGATTTGGCTGCCAAGGTGGAAGTGAACTAGCTGAAGGCAGTCTTCCATGCCTTCGGCCTTGAGCAGTGCGAGTGCCTCGATGACCTCGGTAATCGTGAGTCCGAATTTGGAGCGGTAGCCAGCACTGGAACGCCAACGGCCCGCACCCTTGGCTGCCAACTTGACGCGGACGCCTATGACGGGACGAACGCCGAGGTCTTTTGCGTGTTTGAGTATGAGTTCAAGCTCGGTGAATTTTTCGACAACGGGGATGATTTGCTTACCAAGTTTTCGGGCAATCATGGCCATATGGATGAACTCGTCATCCTTGAAGCCGTTGCAAATGATTGGGACACTGCCGTTGACGAGGCTAAGTACAGCTAGCAGTTCGGGCTTGCTGCCGGCCTCGAGGCCGAAGCTGAATTCTTTGCCGTAATTGAGAATTTCCTCAACCACTTGGCGTTGCTGGTTGACCTTGATGGGGTAAACGCAATGGTAAGAACCGTCGAACTTGTGGTCGTGAATGGCCTTTTGAAAAGCGTGGTTCATTTCCCCAACCCTGTGGCTGAGGATATCGTTGAAGCGGATAAGGATTGGGAGCTGGATACCGCGGGCCTGAAGCTCCTCAACCAGCTTGGGCAGGTCGATAGCCTCGTACAGGCGTTTGTTGGGCATCACGGTCAGGCTGCCGGATTTGTTGATCCCGAAGTAGCCTTTGCCCCAATTTCGGATCCCGTAGGTATCCAAGGCATCGGCAATTTTCCACTTGCCAAGAAGCTGCGCGTCAGTACCGCGGGCCATCGGCCGCAACCCTCCCAAGACAACCTTCGAATCCGCGAAGTGGCGGAATTGAAGAAGGCGTGCATGAAATCACTATACGCAGAAGAATTAGAGGTAAAAGACCGGTTGCCGCTTCAGGTATGATTTTTAGGCGGCAACCGGCGTGTAGACCGGATTTGTTCGTTTAGTAGTCGATGATTTGCCCCATGACCGAGTTGACGGCGGCAGCCTCGTGGACTTGGGCACCCAGTTTTTGGCGGGTGGCATCTTCGACAGCGACAAAAGAGTTTTGGACCTGATCAAAGGCCTGCACGGTGCCATCTTCGAGCTTGTAAACCCAGGCATGGAGGCGCAATTTGCCCTCGACCAATGCCGCCTTGACGGTAGGTTGCTGACGGACATGTTCGAGTTGGAGCAGAGTATTCAGTTCGACCAGCCGAGCCAAACGCTGGTCTGCCGGCATGCGGGCTCCTTCGCCATCGATCCATGAACGCAAATCTTCGGCATGTGAGAGCCAACCGCGCACCAGAGGCAAACCGGTAAGTGATTCGGGCTTCATGAGGCCACCCATGGCTCCGCAGTGGGTGTGGCCGCAGACGAAAATATCCTTAACCTTCAGGTGTTTGACAGCATATTCGATGGTGGCAGTTTCACCTGAGGCTTGTCCGCCCGGCGGGGGAACAATGTTTCCGGCATTTCTGATAATGAACAGGTCGCCAGGCTCTGTTTGGGTGAGAAGATTTGGGTTCAACCTTGAGTCTGAGCAAGTGATGAAAAGGGCCTGCGGCGATTGGCCATTAGCCAGCTTGCGGATGAGGGCCTCCTTTTCAGGCAGGACCTTATCACGAAACTTCATGAAACCTTCAATAATACGGGTCAAAGGGTTACTCCATTCATTTCAGAAAATCTGTGTTTGCCCATATATCCCTGTAATTACTAGTGCAGGGTACCAACAAAAGGAGCTCGAGAGCACTAAAAGCAGCAAGAAATGGAAGAATCTTTGGAAGATTTGTGGGATTTGCACCTGTTGAGCAAACAAGGACAGGAACAAAAAATGCCCTATTTTCCTTAATTATCAGCAATAAATAAGCGAATTTTAAAATTACCAAATGGCTGTGAGGAAAGTTATTGGTGGGCTGTTTTTTTAGGGAAATTCAGGTTAATTTTTGGCATAACCTCACAATTATGGTTGGGTTAAGATAATTACCAATTGCCTGTCGGAATGGCGGCATGAGTTTTTACCCAAAACTGTAACCGGTTTGGCACTGGGTGCCGGCATGTGGTGAAAAGGATCAGGGGCGCACGATGAGTTCCTCAGACGGCCAAAACTCTGAAACTTGTCCACGGGACGAGGAATTGGCGGGTTTCAAGGGTAAAACGCTTGCGGGAGAAGCCCGCGAGCGATTGCAGAATCATTTAAAAACTTGCAAAAATTGCCAGAAAAGGCTGACTCAAAGCGTTTTGTCGGGGATTCGCGAGGCCAACTTAAGCAGCGACCCGGCCTTGTCTCAAAGTCCCGGAGACTTGAAACCAGGCGAACCAGCTACCATGATCGCTCCAGGAGCAGCGACCGCCAAAGCCAAAGATTTGAGTAAAAATAAGGTGAGCCAATCGGCTCAGGGAACTGCTAAAAGTGGTGGATCCTCTGACAACCCACCCGAGGAATATCCCTATTTGGATCCGCCGGAAGAGCCCGGCGAAATGGCTCGATTGGGAATGTATAATATTCTGCGGGTTTTAGGC
>CAIWHS010000468.1 GCA_903912515.1 uncultured Planctomycetaceae bacterium | reverse complement strand
GCCTGTTCCGGGCGCTGAAGGATTGTGAGCAATCTGGCAGTGCCAACCAGGGCTTTCGGGTTTTCGGGCGAAAGCACCAAAAGCTCTTCCCATACACGAAGGGAATGCTCCATTAGGCCCTGATTTTCCAAAACTTCTGCAAACAACAATTTATAGTCAGGGTCGAGTGGCGCTTGGATCTGCCAGCCTTCCAATGCCTTGATAAGGGTGTTGGTTTCTTTGAGGCTGTTTTGGCATTGCGCCCAAATTAGACGCGCATGCTTGTTTCCTGGAGCTAGATCCATTGCCTTTTGGCTATCTTCAAGTGCGGGGATTTTTAATCCCATTTCTAGCCTTGCCTGGGATCTGCCTGCCAATGCCTTAATTGAAGAAGGGTCCAAGTTGGTTGCGCGTGAAAAGCTTAAGGCGGCTTGTTTGTGTTTTTCCATCAGGCTGTAAAGCTGACCCATTGCCAGAAAACTTTGCAGTGCAAGTGGCAGACTGTCTGGTCCGGTATTTTTTTGAGCGAAGCGGAGGTCTTCCAAGGCCAATTTCAATTCGCGTTTGTTCGGCGATTTTTCACTAGATTTGGTCCATTGCCTTACCCGTTCCATGCCCCTGCGGAAACGGGCTTGGGGAATGTCAAAAGCAGTGACATGCATCTGGGCAGTTATAGTTTCAGGAGCGGATGCTTTGCCTGGCCCCACGGCCAATAACTCTGGGCCTTCAGAATCTGGTTCATTTGGGCTGAAAGAAACAGTTTTCAACCCGTCTTCCTGCAATTCGCCGGCAGCCAATACCTGATCAACTAAATTCCTTCCTTCGGTATCGCGCCCCAAATCGTTCAAGAGGTCAGCCCAAAGCAGGATTGCAAGGGCCGGTATCCGTGTGCCGGTCTTTGCCATATCTGCCAAGACCTGCCGATGTTCTTTTTCACCTTGGAAAAATTGGCCCGCTCGTGCCAGCAGCCTCACGCGAACCATCCGGTTCATACTGGAAGGATCGAGAAATATGGCCTTTTCCGAATCAGCAAAGGCTTCGGAAATGCGGCCAAGGTTTTCAGCCACCATGGCCCGTTCAAGCAGGAATCGGGCATGGTCTTCGACCGAAAGCGACCCGGGATTTGCCAAGACTTTAGACCAAGCCTCAAATGAATCCAGCCAGGCTCCAACATTAGCCTGACTACGGCCAATCATGGCCCATAGATGTGGATTTGATGGCTGATCGCGCGATGCTTGGAGGAATTCGTCCAGTGCCTTACGGTGTTGGCCCAAGGTTTCAAAGGCCTTGCCTCGTTCGACCCGCAACGAGAGATCCTGGGGGTGCTTTGCCACTGCGCCTTGGGTAAATTCCAAAACATCGTGGGGGCGCTGTTCCCCACCTAGGAAACGGGCATACAACGCTTGTGGTTCCGCCTGATCTGGCTGGGATTCCGCGGCCAACCGCAAATCGATTTCAGCCTCTTTTTCCCGGCCAAGGTGCATTCGGCTGAAGGACCTTCCGGTAAGGGCGGTCGTGTGCTTAGGAGAAATCTCCAAACATTGGGTCCAACTGGCTTCAGCTTCCAGGTGTCGATTGGCGTTTGCGAGAGCTTCTGCATGCTCGGCCAATGCGGTGGGATCAGTCGGGTCCTCATTTAACGATTCGGCTGTGGCAACAACCGAGTGCTCCCGTTCCCGGGCCTTAAGTTGGGCTAGCGCCTCAGGGCCTGCAATCTGTTCCAGCAAATCCCTAAACTCAAGCATGTTCTTCAGGCGTGGAGCTTGGGACCAACTGGCAGACTTTTCAAAAATTTCCTTCCATCTATCGTCGATCGAATGGGCCTGCCATTCCAGACTGGAGGGATGCAAGGTTCCCGTGAGCGCAAAAGCGCTTAGGAGTCCCATGCCAAAAACATCTTGAATAGGACCAAACCAGATTGGGCCGCGGGGTTTTCCCAATGATTCGGGTGGCATGCAGTTTGCAAATTTGACTGCAGATTGACCCAAGGCGGTCTTACGGGCCAGTTCCGGTTGGGCCAGCAAGGCATGAAGGGCGGTTCGGCCAGGAAGTTGATCTGCTCCATGCAAGAAAACGCGCCATCGGGTTATTGTTCCTTTGGCTCCCCAAGGCTTCAAAACTACATGTCCGGGCCTCAGTGCCTTGTGCACAAGACCTTTGGCATGGGCTGCCAATAGCCCATTGGTTAGGGACCAGGCCACTCCTAACCATTCCGTTTGCGGCAACGGGCCAGTCGTGGCAACCAACTCGTCCAAAGAAGGGCCGGGCCGATACCTGCTGACCCGAAGTATGGCGCCATCAGTTCCCGGCTCGATTCGCAGCACTCTTTCAAAAGCTGGATGGTCCATCTGCTGGACAAGCATGTTGTTGCAAAATTGCAAAAAGGAAGGTTGATCACCCGAGGCCGGTGGATTCACCTTGATGACCCGATGTCGCCCCGACGGGATCTCTTTAGCCAGCCAAGTGGTTCCAGTGATGCCACTTCCCAATAATTTTTGGGGCGAATAAAGCCCAGGGGGTACCGTGGCTTGTTCTGGGAAATCCCTGCCCAGTTGATTTTCCAGGTCAAGGGCCTTTTGAAAATCCCCTTCAAGCAAAGCCATGCTTTGCCACGAGGCAAGAGCCTTCAGCCGTACCTCTCTTGGTGCAGTCTTGGAAGATAGCGCCGCATAGTGATGTTTGGCGGCCTCAAAATCCTGAGCGGCCACCAAGAGAAGGGCTGTTGCAAGCTTCAGTTGGGGTAAGGATGATTTACCGGCTTCACCGGTTTCATTGAGTTTGCGATCTAATTGTAAAATTGGTAAGCGATCTAGGTCTCTTTTGAGGGTCCAAAACAAGCCAGGCTGTGGCAAGCCTCCGTCCACGCGATGGCGCAGGCAAAGTTGATGCGCGGTTTCGTAGAGGGGGCCATAAGAGCGGCCGTGGATTTCGCGCTCCACCAAAAGTTCGCTTCGGCTCAATACGGCATCTCCAACTTGCAGGCACAGGTCAAATTTCGCCTTTCGGATGGTTTCCGAGCTTGGCAGAGGTAATCCGCTGCAGATACTTTGT
>CAIWHS010000467.1 GCA_903912515.1 uncultured Planctomycetaceae bacterium | reverse complement strand
TTTGTCCCTTAGCCCAAACGCCTCGGGGTGGAAGGCGCTCAGACCCAACAGGTAATCACTGCCGTATTGCACCATGTCAATGGCCAAGTCATTGCCAGTTAAAACCAGAAAGTCGGGCCGGAAACAATCACGCAGTGCCAAGCGATCCCATTCACGCATCCGGTCTAGCGACGAGTGTTTCGCTCCCATGCACCTGGGCAGTTCCAACAACTCACGATAGACATCAAGAGAATAGATTTCCCCCGCAGGAGAAAACTGTTTACCAAGTTCAAACCCGAGAAAACCCCGCGGACAATGTTCGCCCAATGCCTTGTAGGCCCCAACCAATTCACGGCCGCGCAGGGACGTCAGGCCATGCGACTGCATGATCACCGGAATGCCCCCGGCCCGCTCGATAGCGGCAAGCTCCCGGCGGTAAGCCTCGGGCTGAAAGCTATCCCCTGCCCTATCCGCCACACAGGCCCCAGCGACAAATTTGCGCCCTTTGCCCAAGGCTGCGCCAATCTTTAATGCCTCCACCCTTTGATCGTGGGTCAATAACGGGCCATACCCGGTGTCCATATTCAGGGCAGGAGTCAATCCGGCATCAAAAGTTCTTTGAACAAGGCTTTCCAACCCGTTCCAATCGGCATTGCCAGCCAGATCAAAGGGCAAAAGCACCGCAGACATTCCAATAATCTGCCGGCCGGCCCGAACTGGGGGCATTCCCCCCGCCTCATTTCTGGAATTTTCAGGATTCATGGGCAAATTCTCAGCGAAAAGTTAAACTATGCAAATGGCTCGAGAAATGATGGATAGCCTAGTGCTCATAATAACAGGCTCAATTCTTGTTTATTTTGCAATATTGCCTAGGAGAACTGCCTCAATGATTACCCTCGCGGCTCTTTTCGCCATGGCCACACCGCTCATTTTTGCGGAAGCCCCCCAAACGGGCGAAGCAAAATCCGGTGACCAAACCAATCAGGAAATCCTTGCCCTGCAAACTAAAATTGAGCAGGTTCGCGGTTTAAAATTCAAGGAACCGGTCAAGGTTGAACGCATTTCTCGCCCCTCGGGCGAGGATCCGGGCAAACAAGGCTATTACGATGCTGCAACCAAGCGATTGGTTTTGTTTACCGATGTTAAAGGCTCCTACCAAAAGGGTGTGCTCATCCACGAATTGGTCCATGCCTTGCAGGATCAGCATTTCAACCTGCAAAAACTTGGAGCAGCCCTCCACAAGTTTGACGAAAACAACGATGACGCCCTTGCCCTTTCCGCGCTCATCGAGGGCGACGCCTCACTCACCATGGTGGAGGTTTTGAAAGAGGAGCAACCAGCGGCCGGCAAAATGTTCGAAGGCAAGTTGGAAACTGCCCGTAATCTAAAAAACGCTTTTCTTTACGGGCAAGGTGGCCGTTATGTCCAATCGCTCAAGGCGAAAGGCGGCTGGAAAACAGTAGATTTCGCTTACTTCAACCCGCCCACGACTACCCGCGCCATTCTTGACCCCGCGACCCGAAAAGGAAGCATCAGCTTGGGTTCAGGCAAGGTGCGCGGAGCTTACGGCCTGATGGAAACTTTATTGTCCCAACCCCAAACCCGCGAAAAAGCAGTTGCACTTGCCAAGCAATGGCGCGGCGACCGGGTAGAGGAAAAAAGCTGCTGCAAAGCCTGGACTGTGATGATGGACTCACCTGAAGCCGCAGCCGATTTGGCCACCGCACTCTCCGACTGGGCTACCGCTCAACACCCCGAATGGAAAAAGGCCGCCACCAAGGGAATGGTTGCGTTTTGGACGGTTCCCAACAAAGGAAGTGCTGGAATCGTTCGCCACGGCCAAACCGTTCTTCTTTATGAGGACTTCAAAGCCACAGATCCGTCTGGTTGGAAAAACCGGCTGACATCTCCCCCTCGCATGACCCTAATCTCCGGTGCTGATACTAAACCGATCACTACTGGCCAATTTCTCGACAAATTACTGGCTGCCGATTTCGTCTGTTTGGGAGAAAAACACGATAGCCTTCCCGAGCACAGGGCCCAGCTTTGGGTGCTGGACCTGCTCCACGCTGCCGATCCCAGCTTGGGTCTGGGAATGGAAGCGTTCCACCGCCCTTTCCAAAAGCCCCTCGACGACCACAGTGAAAGTGCAATCGATGAACCCGCCATGCTTTCACAAACCGAATATGCCACCCGTTGGGGCTACGCTTGGGAGCTGGACGCCCCCCTTCTGCGTTATTGCAGGCAGCACCGGATGCCAGTCGCTGGCCTGAACCTCCCTCGCGAAATCACCCGCAAACTAAGCGCTGATGGTTTTGACAAGTTTTCAGACAAAGAGAAGCAAGAACTGGGGCCCATGGATTTCCAGGTTCCCGAACACCGCACCCACTGGTTCGAAAAATTGGCCGCCATGCACGGTAATGGCACAGCCTCCCCAGAACGCAAGGAGAAAAGCTATCAAGTTATGGCCGCATGGGATCATGGCATGGCTTCCTCAGCCGCCAATTTCAAAAAAGAACGCGGCCTGAACCGGATGGTCCTAATCGCCGGGAGTGGGCATATCGAACGCCGCTTTGGCATACCTGACCGCGTGGCCAAGCTTTCAGGGGGCAAATCTGTGGCAATTCGGGTTATTCAGGCGGGCGAACCCCTCGAAGAAAAAGGCAAACCCCTTGCAGATCTCGCCATAGTGCTGGAATAGGCCAAAATCCTCATAAGTCTTAATTTGGGGTGGATTTTTGGCTTTTGAAGTCGAAAACCACCCTGAATTCTGACACTTTCTTCACGATATCCACTCAACACTTTGTTAAATTTCACTTGATCTTGGTCGAAGCTAGATTTTCCACCAAGGTAGTGAGTCAGCGGGGTCAGTATGGCAGGTGGTTCTTCAACAGCTTTCTCGGCCATCATGCAAGAGCGTTCGCGCTCGGGTCGTGGCCCTGACGGCACAGAACGAAAAACCAAGTTCGAGGTTCGCGATTGGAACTTTTGGTACGGCTCCAAGCAGGCGCTTTTTTCCATCAGCCTCAAGATTCCTGAACGCAGCGTGATGGCGCTCATCGGGCCGTCCGGTTGTGGCAAAAGCACTTTTTTGTGCAGCATGAATCGCATGAACGATTTTGTCGACAACTCTCGCCACGAGGGGCTAATCGCTCTCGACGGATACGATATCAACGCCCGTGATTTTAATCTGGTTTCATTGCGTCGTCGGGTTGGTATGGTCTTCCAGAAATCCAACCCTTTTCCCAAAAGCATCTTTGAAAATGTCATTTTCGGCCAGCGGGTTGCCGGCCAAACCAGCAAGCAGGTTCTTGAGGAAATTTGCGAACTTTGCCTGAAGCGGGCCGCCTTGTGGAACGAGGTGAAAGACCGCCTCGACGATTCCGCCCTCGCTTTATCCGGTGGTCAGGCTCAACGCTTGTGCATAGCTCGCGCCCTGGCCACCAACCCCGAGGTTCTGCTGCTAGATGAACCAGCCAGCGCTCTCGACCCGGCCTCCACCGCCCGAATCGAGGACCTGATCTTCGAATTGAAGGAAAATTACACCATCATCATCGTCACTCACAACATGCAGCAGGCGGCCAGGGTTTCTGATCAAACCGCCTTCTTTTTTGAGGGCAAGCTGGTCGAGTCGGGCCCCACTCAACAGCTTTACACCCGCCCTTCCATCAAACAGACCGAAGACTACATCACCGGCCGGTTTGGCTGATCGCCTAACTTGGCACGAGGGCTAACAATCCATGTCCATTCACCTACAACGCGACCTCGACAACCTCCAACGGCAAATTCTCTCGCTGGGCGGCTTGGTCGAAGCAGCTATCTTCAAGGCCACGCGCGCCCTCAGGGAACGCAATGTAGGCCTCGCCCAAGAGGTGGTGGAAGGTGATTCCCAAATAGATTCCGAAGAGAACGAAATCACCGAAGAATGCCTGAAAATCCTTGCCCTCCATCAACCAGTAGCGGGCGACCTTCGCCGCATTGCCACAGCCATGATGGCTGTTGTTGATTTGGAGCGAATGGGCGACTTGGCCGAGGAAATTGCCGAACGTGCGGTGCACATGTCCCACTTGCAGTGCACCCCATTCCCCGAAGGGTTGGAAACCATGACCGATCTGGCGCTGACTATGGTTCGTCAGGCACTCAATGCGTTCGTTAGCGGCGACCCGGATCTAGCGCGCAGGGTCATTCGCATGGACGATGCAGTCGATGATTACAACGACAAACTCATCGCCAAGGTCACCGAAACCATGCGTGCACAGCCCGAGCTGATCGAGTGCGCGCTTTCCCAATTTTCAGTGGTGCGTCATATCGAGCGCATTGCCGACCACGCAACGAATATCGCCGAGGATGTCTGCTACCAGGTCGAAGGGCAACTCATTCGCCACCAACCCCGTTGATGGAATAGGGGCTCTTCAGCATGAAAAACCTTCCCGAGGATTCCACCAAAATGGGCGAAGCCGTATTTCCCCCAATGCAATCCCCACAAGCAGAGCAGGGAGCCAAAAAGGAACGCGTCCTCATCATCGAGGACGAAACTGCCTTGGCAGAAGCCTTGGCTTACAACCTGCGCCGTGAAGGCTACGAGGTGATTCATGCCCTCAATGGCAAAACTGGTTTGGCATTGGCTTTTGCTGAGCCACCGGATGTTTTGCTGCTCGACCTGATGCTTCCCGGCATGAACGGCACCGAGGTGCTGCGCGAATTGCGGGCTAACGAAAAAACCCAGCATTTGCCCGTGATCATTCTTTCAGCCAAGAGCGAGGAAACCGACCAGGTGGTTGGCTTTTCCCTTGGTGCCGACGACTATGTGACCAAGCCTTTCAGCGTCAAAGTCCTGCTCGAACGCATCAAGGCCCTCCAGCGACGAAAATCCCAGCCCAACGAACCCGCCACCCCAGATTCAACCATCCTTGAGCGGGGGCCCATCCGGATCGACCAGGTTCGTCACAGGGCTTTCCTTGAAAACAAGGAAATGGATCTAACCCCCACAGAATTTCGCCTTCTTTTGTGTATGCTCTCCCAGCCGGGCAGGGCGTTCACCCGGCGGCAGCTGATGGAGGCCTCCATAGGCGATGGTGCGATCGTCCTCGAACGCACCATCGATGTGCACATCAAAACCTTGCGCCGCAAGCTTGAAGACGACGCATTGGTTGAGACCGTCCGCGGGGTCGGCTACCGGCTGAAGGAATAGGCCGGGCCTTCAAGTTTCCTTTCCTCCAGTAAAACTAAGGAATTCCCTGCGTTGGCGTTTTTACGCGGTTTGGATGGAATCATTGGGGAAATGAAGCATTTGGAAACGGTTCTAACCTCCCCACTACCCTGTTTTTTTCACAAGAAGGCTACGGTTCGCTTGACGAAATACCCTGTTATCCACTACTTTTGATGTATTGCCAAACGGCGGGGCCCTGTCGTCTAGTGGCCTAGGACACAGCCCTTTCACGGCTGCGACACGGGTTCGAATCCCGTCAGGGTCAGTTTCTCCGCCGCAATGTTTTTTTGACAACAAAAATAGCTCACTAAAAATCAAATCCGGCTCATAAATAAAATCCATATCGTTTTGCATAGCTCTTGGGCAACCACTTAAAACCGGTAAGGCTCCGTTAATAAAACCCTCTCGCCAGCACCTTAAATCCGCTAACAATATTTCTAAATTTGTGAAAATCTAGGCGCTCCCTAAAGAATCTGACCAAGCGCCAGCCAAGCCTTTATAGGTAAAAAAACGCCCTGTGAACCTCTAAAGTTCACAGGGCGGGGGACGAATCAGGTGCCGCCTATTCAAGCGGCGCAAATCTTTATTTTTTTCTGGAACCTACCAATTCGTCGGCTAGCCTGGACCAGATCATTTGGTCCAAGAAGCCTGCCATTCGATTTCTGGCAATAGAACTGGCTTCCAAGGCCCGAGTTTGAGGCATTGCCTCAGGTGGACTGGCTACTGGGTTAGAGGCCGCACCCGAATCGATCGACAGCAGGGCTCCGCCTTTCCAAATTGGAGCAACCCCAGCAACTGTGGCCCCCAAAACCGATGCACGCACAATCGCCCGCTTCAGATTATTGGCTGCAGGGGCAACCGTGTTGAACTCAAGGCTCCAGTTCTTCAACTCACCTTTGTCGCCGTACAAAGTATCTGAAATCACCAGCGTCCAACCGCCTTTGGCGCCTTGGCCATTCAGGGCAACCAAGGTTGACTCAGGCTTGAAGCTACCGCTGAAAGGGGCCACACCATCGGCAACCGAAACTGCGGCTTGATCGTCGAACAGCGTGCCATTCAAGTTATCCCCGTTACCTCCACGCCCCATCATCAGCACATAGGGTGTGAAATTGGGTGACAACAGCACGACATTCAAGTCGCCTACCGCCGTATGTGACACATTCAAGCGAACATTCAGATCGGAAATTTTGAAATCTTTATCAACAAAAATAGTAGACATCACCATCCGCATGTCGCCAATCGCAAACTGGCGGTTGCTAGTGAAGGTCTGGCCATTACCCACTTGCCAAGACAAAGCGTAGGTATCATTCTGCCGCCCCTTCAAACCGTCTTGGTTCTGGTCCATCAGGTTGCCCGCCCGATCGGCTATGTTCGGACCAACCGTCACTGAATAGCTGCCCAAGGCGGACATGTCCTTGAATTTCACCACAAACTGGGTGTTGCCACTGCCATCCACAGCCTGCACTGAATCGGCCCTGTAATTGCCCTGGGGGCCGCTAATCACCACATCCTCGGCGGTAAATGTAGCGATGTCTATCGGCTCGGAAAATTTCAGCGTCACCCCTGAAGCCAAGCCCGATGTCAGCGTGAAGTAGCCGTTGATAATCCGGGCCCCTATCACATCTGCCGGCGGTTTAATCACCCAGTCCATCGCGTAAGTATCATTAGCCCCACCATTGACCCCATCACCATTCTGGTCCATGGAGTTGTTGGCGTTATCAAGGATGGCCGGGCCAACAAGCAGGGTATAGGTTCCGAAATCCTTCAGCGCGGGGAAAGAAATCACAAACTGTGTTCTGCCTGTACCCGAAACAACACTGACCGAATTGATGTTAACCACGCCATTCGGTCCGGTCAGAACCAGATCATCTTTGGTGAAGGTCTTGGCCAGAATAGCCTCTGAAAAAGTGAGCCTGGCACCAACTGCCAAACCATTACTCACCACAAACTGCCCCACAGTCACCTTGGCACCGGTCAAATCTCCCGGGGGCAGAGGGCTCACCACCCATGTCGTTGAAAAAGCGTCAGCCACCTCGCCATTCACCTGATTGCCATTTTGGTCCATCGGGTTACCAGCGCCATCCAGAATTTGCGGCCCAACACTCAAGGTGTAGGTGCCCACAGCGCTCAGTGCTGGGAATGTCACGGTGAACTGGGTACCACCCGTTCCCGAAACCTCTTGCACCCCGGTTGCCGTGATGGAACCAGCCGGCCCTGCAAGTGCCACATCCGTGGTCGCGAAACTGGTAGCGGCTATCGCTTCTGAAAAAGTGAGCGTCACACTGGTTGCCTGACCGTTTGTCAGGTTGAATTTACTGCCTGTCACTTTGGCCCCGGTGATGTCGGCGGGGGGAGGCGTGATCACCCAGTCCGCTGAATAGGCATCACCTGTCTCACCGTTCACCCCGTTGCCATTTTGATCCATCGGGTTGCCAGCCAAATCCAGCACTTGGGGTCCCACTTTCAGGGTGTAGTTCCCTGCTGCCGAAAGGGCCGGAAAAGTCACTGTGAAGCGTGTGTTGCCGCTACCGGCAACCGCCAAGACTGAGCTGACAGTCATGGCCCCACTTGGACCGGAAAGAGATACATCCGCTGTGGTGAAACTGGCCGGATCCATCGCCTCGGAAAAGGTGATAGTGGCACCGTTGGCTAAACCACCAGATTGGGTGAAACTGCCAACAGTCACTTTGGCACCAGTTGTATCCGGCCCAACAGGGGCCGACCCGCCAAGCAATTTGTCCACATTCAAGCGTCGGCCACCAGCCACATAGCCGTTCAGCACAGAAACTTTGTCGGCGTTTTGATAGAGGGCGCTAATTACTTGGGTGTAAGTGGCAGTCGGGTTAGCATCCCAATACAGGCTCAGAGCCCCAGTCACATGCGGCGTGGCCATGGAGGTGCCACTGTAAGAACCATATTGGTTGCTCGGAAGGGTGCTCAAGATGCTCACACCTGGGGCGGCAATATCAACGGAAGTGACACCGTAATTGGAAAAATAAGCCAAGTTATCCAAATGATCGGTTGCTGCCACCGCCACAATATTATTCGAGTTGTAACCAGAAGGGTAACTGGCGGTCACATCGTTATTTTGACCATCATTTCCAGAGGCAGCCACAAAAATGTGCCCCGTGGTAGCGGCATTGGCAATGGCCCTGCCCAGTGTGGCATCGTAGCCACCGCCCCCCCAACTGTTGTTCGACAATCGTGCCCCGTTAGCCACAGCATAGTTTAAACCGTCAATCGCTGCCGAAAGATAGCCACTACCATCCGCGGCCAAAAACTTCACAGGCATAATTTTGGTACGCCAATTCACACCAGCCACGCCAATCCCGTTGTTACCCACCGCGCCAATGGTCCCAGAAACATGGGTGCCGTGCCCATTGTCATCCATCGGGTTCGCATCGTTGTTTGCGAAGTCATAGCCACGCACATCATCGATGTAGCCGTTACCATCATCATCTCTTCCGTTGCCTGCAATTTCTCCAGCATTCACCCAGATGTTGTCCCTCAGGTCAGGGTGGTTGTAATCCACCCCGGTATCGATCACCGCTACAATCGTTTGGCCTGTGCCTGTTGATTTATCCCAAGCTTCTGCAGCGTCGATGTCAGCATCGAATGCGCCACCGCTTTGGCCGGTATTGTTCATCCCATATAGTTGTGAAAAACTCGGATCATTTGGAATCATTTTGTTACTGATTTTTGCATCTGGCTGCACCAACTGCACTTTGTTGTTATTTCTGAGCGCGTCGAGGGTTTTCCCAAGGGACTGCCCGCTTAGTTCAGCTTTGTACATCCCAGGAACCAGCGGGTAACTCTTCACCAACTTCAGTCCAGGCGCATAGGCTCCAACCGAATAGTTCGGGGCGGCCCCATCTGGAAGTTGAACAATCAAAGACTTTTGGCTGAAATCGGCAGGGTTTTTTGCCACCAAATCATAATCCAGCACCACTGCCGGCACATCTCTACGCTCTAAGGCCTCAAGAATCAGTTGGTTGAAACCGTTGTTCTTGTCATGCCTGTTTCGCATTGCCCAGCTCCCCTAATATCATTCAAACCAAATGGATGGTGACTCGGTTTAGAAAAAATGAACAGAAGACCAGTTTTTCTAATAGCTCCGCATGTCGAAGGGACTATTGGTTATTTATTTTAGAAAAGCAAATTCGAATTAAACTTTTTTGTCGTGTACTTCGTCTAAGCTTTTTGGAATTCGCTGTGGGACAGGGTGACCTATCCGGCCATTGTAAAGATAGGCAAAATAAATGTTAAAAATTAGCAAAAAAATCAACCCAAGTTCACATTTTCCGATTTTAAATCAATTATGAAAGTGTCTTGAAGGGGGAAAAAGAATGCGAACTTCGCTCTAACCCCGTAGCCCCAACAGCACCAAACCTCCATTTCGACAGCTGCAAAAGTCACCCAACCAAACAACCAGCCCTCGCCAAGCAACTCAATCGTATTTATTTTGAAGAGTTTTCCAAGAAACCCACACAACTAACGTAATCGTCCGTCAAAGAGCAGCCAAGCCAAACCATAGCAGTACCAATAGCAACAACATTTCACCCGATCTTACTACTTTTCGCCAATACCCTCAAAGCGATCAAGCGCAGGCAATAGCGCCCATCAGTCGACTTAACGCCGCGTCTGGAACTCCAATGGTACAAATCTTCAAAACCAAGGAGCGGTTGCAGCATGCGCTAGGCAAGATTCCTTTTCCTGGCTGGCCGTCCTGGCAATGGTTCTTACCCTGCTTGGGTCAAGGTGCTCGCTTTGGTTGAAATTGCAAACATATTTAAAGGTGGCTAAAAAATTGTGGCAACCAAAGGGGCCTTTATCATTAACCAATA